>MTKO01000101.1 GCA_004028505.1 Candidatus Electrothrix aarhusensis | reverse complement strand
GGGCTTTCAGTTCTGCCTGCTCTTTTTCCGCTTGAGCTTTCAGTTTTTTCTGCTCTTTTTCCGCCTGGGCTTTCAGTTTTGCAGTTCGGGTTTTCAGTTCCGTCAGCTCTTTTTCAAGTTGCGCAATTCGGCCTTCAGCTTTCTTTAATTTTGTCAGTGCTTCATTGTGCGCAGCAACTGTTTCTTGGACATTTTGCTGCTGCTCAGAGCCCGCTTGTGCCTGTTGATCTTTTGCATTTTTCAGGGCAAGCTCCAGCTCGTTAATTTTTTCAAGCAAGACTCTCTCTTCTTTATTCAGGGCGATCAGCGCTGATTTTTTTTCAGAGAATTTTTTGGCCAAATTTTGGACTTGTGTCTTTGCCATGCTTAATTTTTTTTCAGCATCAGTCAGCGCTGCTGTTTTTTCCTGCAATGCCTGATGGATACCGGTAGACTCTGCTTTTACAGCGGCAAGCTGTACTTCAGCCGCCTTCTTTTCCCGAGTAAGTTGCTTATTGGCACCGGTTTCGCTTTGTCCCCACCACGATGTCACCAGTAAAAGTATAACCAGGGCTCCGATAAGAGAATTTTTGTTTGAAAGATTGTTCATCATGACCTAACTCCTATTAATTATGAAAAGTTGTTCATTGAATTTTCGCGTTATCTGCCGTGAGTATCAGGGTATCCTGAAGGCGGTTGAAGTCGCGCCGAAAAATTACTCAAATGGTGTGTGATTAAGAGTGGCTAATTCCTTATCAACACGGCCGAGATTTCGTTTTACCTTAGCATCCAGCCCGGCAAGAGGATATTTTTGCAGGATACCTTCTAGAAGCGTTTTGGAAGAAAGGAGATGCTGCTTTCTGACCTTGGGATCAGTTGCACTATTGGCACGTTGAAAGAAATTTGCAGCTTTTCTGCGTGCCTCCTGTCCGGCTGCTAGCGAGGCTTTCTCTATTTTTTTTCGTGCCTGGGCATCAAAAGAAGTCTTCAGCAAGTCAGCGTAGAGAGCGATAGCCTTGTCATAAGCTGCTGCCTGAAAGGCCTCCTCAGCCTTGCCCCATTTTTTTTGCAACTCAGTATCGGCAGTCTGTTGAGGGGGCCTTGAAGATTTTTTTCTGGTCTCGTCTGAACGGCTTGTTTGTTTTGGTGCAGCAAACTCAGGCTGGATAGCTTGAGCTGATTTTTGGTCACCTTGATCAACTGGAGCGGGTGCTGCTAGCTCAGGCTGTATGGTTTGAGCTGATTCTTGCTCAACTTGGTTAACTTGGTCAATTGCATCATGAGCAGTATTCGGTTGATTCTTTGCTTCCCTGGGGGCATTTCCGGTCATTGTGGCATTAGGGGATGCTGTTGGGAGCAGTGAAAAATCCATTTGCACAGGGATGCCTGTGGTAAGAGAATTTTTCTTCTGTTGCACGATATCCTGTTTATCAAGAGGAAGTATATCAAGCGGCACTTTTTCCAGTAAGGCTAGCGCATCCTTGCGTTGTTGATTTGCTACTAAGCGATCAAATTTCTGCAGGAGTCCCTGGAACCATTGTTCCGCCTCCTGATGAGCCTTTGCCTCCAGTTTTTCGACATTGGAGCAGAGGGGGGAGCCGGGATAGCTATGGACAAAGGCACGGGCTTGCTGAACAACGGTGAATCCGGCCTGTTCAGGGTTTGATGTCATCGAACTCAGTAGCAAGGCCGCGTAAGCATCGACCTTTTCCCTTTGAGACTCGACATATTGTAAGGCAGCCAGATGCTGTTTGTCAAAAGGCGCATTCAGCTGTCGGAGTTCTTCATATAGAATTCTTGCAGGAAGGTAGTTTCGCAGGGCAAATTCAAGCTCTGATATTTTTTTCAGTATTTTTATCTGAAGCGTTCTGTTACCTGTCGGGCGGACGCTGGCAAGCAAGTCGCTGAAAAGACGTCGAGCTTCCTGCTCCTTTCCTCGCTTAAGTAAGGATTGGGCGTACTGATATCTTTCCTCGTAATTTGGCGTCGGGTCAGTTAAGGCGAGTGGGTCGACCACAGGGCTGTTCATGTTTTGCCCGTACGAAGTCTGATTTTGTGGATAGTTGCTGAAATGAGGCTTGCTAAAATCAGGTTGTCTTGGCCGGAAAACATTATTACCGGGGATTGTCGTTGGATTCGCAATTACCCTAGGGGTAATGATACGCTGAGGCGACGCTGATAATATCTTAAATAAAGACGGGCAGCTTCCTTCAAGATAGGTGAAATCTCTGTTTTGAAGATGTTGCAGAGTCATAATGATTTTTTCATGGGAATCAACGATATTATGATCATTGAAGAGTTGGATCTGCAATGCTGTGTATGCGTCATGTAACGCTGATACCTTGTTTTGGCAGGAAATAAGTTTTCTGGATTGTTCCGGCGCACGATACCGGGACTTGTTTTGCTCCAGCTCTTGCCAGGATTTTGTTCGCTGCGCATAAAATGAAACTCGACCGCGTACAGTTGAACGTATAGGCTGTAATACCTGCCTATTATAGGCAAGCTGTTCAGCAGGAGCCAAGGCTTGGCGCCGTACCTGTTCCGGGTAAGCCTGCGCCGGGTAAGAGGATGTTTGCTGGTAGATTTGTTGTCTTGACTGAACAGGTTCTTGGCGCTGGTAAATCTGTTGTCCAGGCTGGATAGGTTCCTGAAACTGCGATATTGCAGGCGTTGTCGCCCTTTCCCTGTACGGCTGTACCCTTGGTCTGCCAGCTATGCATCCAGAAAGAAGAAATGCTGACGCCACTCCTAGTAGCAGCAGTTTGAGATTGAGACTCAAGGAGATAGACGAAGTATACATTTTCTTTTTTTATTTGTAATATAGAATTAAGCTATATTAATTAGCTTGGGCGATTCTTTGTAATTCAATCCTGTTATCCATTTCTGCCGACGTTGTTTTTTGTCGAGAATGCGGGAGAAAAGGCAGGACTGCTGTTGTTGATTCCTGATGTTGAAGGTTGTTGCCACCTAGGAAAGCTATCAGAAAACGGGAGTCTGTACAATTCCTTTTTTACTCGGCCCTGAAAAAAACGTAATCATCCAGTTCAGACACTCTTACCCCAAGCAGATTCAGCTGGTAATTGGTACGAGTCGTTTGGGGAAGGGGAGAGTGTGAATATTTTTTTCCTCTTTCTTACGGCTGTTGATTGAGCCAGAAAGGAATGAATCGGCGTTCCGCTGTAAATCCACTGTTTTTCACAGTACCGTGTTCTAAAGCAACAGGGCTGTTCGGTTGGATAACGGTTCGTTCTCCAGCGCTTTTTCCGCTTCTTATTCCTCCATTTTTGTGTTGTACCGGAATAAAATATTGACCTGTGTCCGGGTATTTCAAGGCGATGCCATCGAATGCGAGATCAACTGGGTCTAAACTGTCTGCAACACCTTCAAGAGAGTACAGAGCTTCGGCGATTTTACTCCAGGTTGGAAGAGCACCTTGGGAACCACTGATGTGAGTACTATTCTTTTTCATGGAATCGTTGTCGTCAAAGCCAACATATACACCTACGGTGTAGCCTCCTTCAGTAAGGAGTGATCCTCCTTCCTGTTCAGTTTTGGTTGGAACGTATCCGAGGAAAGCAGCATTACGGAAATCATTTGCCGTGCCGGTTTTCCCCATAAGCGGCAGAGAAAGGTCCAGTTGCTGCAATTTGGCATTTCGTTCATCATCCTTACTTTTTAAGCGAACATTCTTCAGGGCATAGCGCCCTGTTCCGTAACGGACGACATTATGGAGAATGCTGCTGATCTCGTTGCTGGTTTTCGGATCCACAACAGGAGTAGCTGCTGTTTCTCTCGCATAAATAATTTCGCCATCTGCGCCTACAATCTGTTCGATAATAGCTAAACCTTCTTGTTTGTTGATGTTTTCCTTGTCTGCTTCATTCTCGTTTTCGTGAGTAGGCAGATGAACGGAATAATTATTGCCAGTCACCAGTGTTTCATACATTCCTACAGCCTCTAGCAGGGAAATAACATTTGAGCCCAGCGGGAAAGACAGTACCGGGTCAAGTTGGCTCGATATACCGCATTCTCGGGCAAGTCGTATCAGGTACTGTATGCCGAGCATGACTCTATAATCAGAGATAGCTGGAAGTACCTGCATGGAATATTTTTTATGTGAAGCTAGGGCATTTCTTTCCACCTGCATTTGCAGTTCGACCATTTTAAGACTGGCTGAACTGACCTTACCGTCCAAGAGGATATTATCCCATAAAGCCTCTTTTTCCGATGAGAAGAGTCTGGACAGTCGCTGTCGTAGAGTGAACGCGCTGATCGGCTGCCAGCTTTCCGGCAATTTGCTGTTCATCGTATAGATCAACTGCCCTTGCTGGTTTTCAACAATGGTTCCGGCAGGACGCTCGCTTTCGAGTTCATCAGGCGTCTGTTGATTGAAGAAGGCAAAAGGATTGCCAAACCATGCGGGAAGCTGCTCAATATATCTGCGATATTTTTGTAATGCCTGACCAACTTCTTTTAATTGCAGATAGCTTCCATGCAGCATTGAAATGCGACTCCAATTTTCGGACCGCTGGCGGGCTTTGAGATTTTTCTTTTTGAGATCTTGATAGATTGCTGATCGAAATTTTGAAAAATCAAGTCCGTAATGGATTCTTTTCCATTGGCGATACTCTTGGGTACCACCGTCAAATAAGAAGTCAGCCTCTAATTTGTGAATAGCCAGTTCATAGGCAGCACGATCAAGGGTTCCAGAGGTGATACGGATGCCGAATTTATCACGCATGCGGCTGCTAAATTTTTGATACTCTTCTTGTTTTCCCTTGTTGACCCTGGGGGCCATGTCAAGGAAGCTAGCGAGTTCTTGGGTTTGTGCCGGATTGAGCCTATCTGTAAGATGGTACAGTAGCCAGACTGCGGCCACGTTTTCCGATTTTACACCGGCCCAACTTAGAGAGACATGGTGAAAAGGGCTTTTATGGTCTGGTCGGGGAAAATACGGTTTTCCCAGGAAGAGAAAAACGTTTCTTTGGTTATCAAGCTCATCCAAGGGGGTCCACCCTAATTGGAGGGCTGCGGCAAATAAGAAGGGCTTCAACGTTGAGCCCATAAGGCGTTTTGCGGCAACGGCCCGGTTAAAAAAACGATTTTCTATACCACCTGCCATAGAACGAATCATACCCCGCTGCATGACTAGAGCTGCGCCTTGCAGCTTTGGATAACGTTCAAGGTCCAAAGTCGGTGTGCCGTCAAAGAAGTCAACTTCTCTAACACTAACGTAAATGCTGTCATTAGGCTGTAGGCGAGAGAGCAGATCTTTCAGGTCTTTTTTCTCCGGTTTTGCCCAACGTTGTTTGCGGTACTTAACAAGAGCCACGAGCATTCGTTCCAATCCTTGGCGATCAATGAAACCCTCCGGGCGCTTGGGGCCGAAGCTTACAGAAATAATCGGTTGTTCCGGATCGGTTTTGTCGATTTCTTTAATGGTCCCAAAAAGAAATCCTTTTTTGATGATTTCTCTGTCGCCTGTCTGGCCCTTATATTCCTGTTGAACTTCTTTTCGGTTATAACCGCGCAGGCGGACGTCAAGGCGGGAAAGGTCACGACGGAGACTGTATAAGGTTTCTGTCTGCAACGTATGATCAACCGTGCTAATAATTCGGGCACCGGAGGTGGAAATATTGTTAATTCCGTGCTGTGTTAAGGCTTTGGTAATTACTTCAGATTCCAGGCCTTCTTTGACCAGATCCATAATTGTATTCAGGGCAAAACGAGTTTTTCCGCGATTAAACATAATATCGTTATCTTCTTTAACAGCGTCATTATATTCAGTCTGGCTGATCATGCCCAGCTTCAGCATGTTCCCCAGAACATACTTTGCTCGTTCTTCGGCACGTAATCTGGCTTTTTGAGTCGATATCTTGTCTTTTTTTATAAACGGATTATAGAAATTGGGTTGCTTCACTGATCCGGCAATAAACGCCGCTTCTAGTAGGGTTAATTCGTTCGGCTCTTTATTGAAGTAGTAGCGGGCAGCAACCCCTAGGCCATGTCCGTTGCCACTAACATAAAATTGATTGCAATAGAATTCCAGGATTTGCTCTTTTGAGAAACGATACTCCAGACGGAGAGCAAAGAGCATTTCTTTGATTTTTGCCTCATAGCTGCGTGATTCACGTTTAAAAAGGTTTTTTGCCGTTTGTTGAGTGATGGTGCTGCCGCCTTGGACAATACGGCCTGCTTTGAAGTTTGCAACCATGGCACGGGCAATGCCATAAAAATCAATACCGTAATGGTTGAAGAACTGGTCGTCTTCTGCCGCAATAATAGCATTGACGAATTTTTCCGGCAGCTGATCGTACTTGAGGTATTGGCGATGGATGTCTTCAAACAGTACACCAAGTTTTTCTTTGCCATCTCGATAAAAAACAGGACTTTCTCGGCCCAGAATAGAGGAAATGTTTTCCGGGGTCATTTCCGGGCAGGGAACCTCGATGACCAAATAATATACCCATCCTAATGATCCGGCAGCTGTAAGTAGTCCCAAGAAAGAAAAGAAAAAAAAGAGCTTGAGAATAAATTTGAAGAAACGACGCATGGATTAGTTAAGTAGAGTTTGGAAAATGGTGAGTTGATTTTTCGGCGTCAATGTCAAAAAAAGAAATTTTTCGGTACCTGTTTTTTTATACAGGGAAAGATATGGTGAACGAGTTGCGAGAATGGTTGGCTCACGTATAGCATCGGATAGTCTTGAAACACAAATAAAACAAGAAATTTTTCCTTTGCTAAGGAAAATGGACTGGATCCGGTTGTTAACATAGTATATTTGTAAATCAAAAGCAGAACAATTGTCAACAATATGTTTTTCCTTGTAAAATATTCTTTGTCTATGGTATTCTTTTCTCTAGAGCGTTTTTTCGGTTTGGCGTTAGTTACTTTATACGACCGTTAAAATAAAAAGTAGTCGGATTCCGGCTGAATTTTTTTTGTTATGATACGATACGTGAGAAAGAATGAAAGTATCCTTGTTTGTCCCCCTTGTCTCTCTTCCTTTTTTTGCTGCTTGTTCCCCTGCTCTTCATAATACTGATCCCCTCAAGAATATCAATCAGGAAGAGGTTACAGCCCGTTCTTTTTCGGCAGAAAAAAATAGTGAAGAAATCGCAGGTGTCAATCTAAAAAAAGTTTCTGCTCCTCCTCGATTGGCAGAAAGAACAATTATAGAAAGTACAACTGCAGGAAGAATAGCTGCGAAAATAGCTGCAAATAATATGATGCAGAAGAGTGCAGGCATTCAGCAGGCCGTTGTTGTTTATAGTTCGGAGCTGGTGCCTATCGTTGAAGCTAGATTTAAAGAAAAAGAAAAAGAAACGGAGGTCCTGGAGGCAGAGGGGATCAGGAAAGCAGGGAAAAAGCCGCGTTCGCTTTCTTTGTTGACCACATTGAAACAGAGGCGCAGCAGTCCGAGGAAACTTTTGCCCACTTCCTCCGGTTCTGCTGTAAGCAAAAAGCCGCGTTCGCTTTCTTTATTGCTCGCATTGAAACAGAGAAACAGTAGCACGGGAAATTTTTTGCCGACGTCCTCGGGTTCTGCTGTAAGTAAAGAGCCGCGTTCGTTTGCTTCGTTGACCGCTTTCAAATTTAGAAACAGCAGCACGGGAAAATTTCTGCCCGCTTCCCGAGATTCTGCTGTAAGTAAAGCTGTGCAGGAGGTTGATGATGTGCCCCCTCTTTATATTCCTGTGCAATCTGAGCAGGAGCTGAAAGAGGAATTGACAGCTTTGGAGAAGACGGGTGATTGGAGTGATAGTGGGGAAGGGAAGCAGGGTGCTCTTTCTTCCTATGGAATACAGTGTGATCTTCCCAAAGCTTTCACCCCTGTCCGCTTAGAACTAGATTTTTTATCCTCAGTTGCGAAAAGGAAAGGCTTGGTAAAGCCAGAGCAGCTGGCGCAACCGGAGCAATTGGCGCAACCGGAGCAATTGGAGCAGCTGGCGCAACCGGAGCAATTGGAGCAACCGGAGCAATTGGAGCAGCTGGAATTGTCGAAGAGGGCAGTGTGTGACTTCCCGATAATTATAAATAAGCAGGTCGAGTTTTATCTGGATCAATTTCAGAATCGGCAACGAGCGACCTTCAGGTGTTGGTTGGAACGTGCATCTGTTTATCTTCCCTTTATTGAGAAAGAATTGAAAAACAATGGCTTGCCCCAATCATTGGCATATCTTGCCATGATTGAGTCTGGGTTTAACTCGGCAGCCTACTCTCCTGCCGGTGCCTCTGGTTTATGGCAGTTTATACCAGCTACTGCTCGTCATTATGGATTACGTATTGATTCCTGGGTGGACGAACGTCGAGATCCCGAGAAAGCGACTCAAGCTGCTGTATCTTACCTTGATGCGTTATATAAACGGTTCGGAGACTGGCAGCTTGCTGTTGCGGCGTATAATGCCGGTGAAGGGAAAATTCAGCGAGGCCTGGAACAATACAAGGCAAAGAATTTTTGGGATCTCGCTGCGAAGGATTACTTGCCGCTTGAGACAAAGCGCTATGTGCCTAAATTAATTGCAGCTATTATCATTGCCCATGACCCGAAGCGCTATAGTTTTGAACCTGTTTCTGAAAAGAACGAGCAATATGATGTTGTCGAGGTTCAGCCCGGAACGCAGTTGTCAGCAATTGCAGAAGCAGGCGGCTGTTCGGTTGAAAAGATTCGCCAGCTCAACAATGAGCTGCTCAAAAATCAGGCACCGCCGAGAGAGGGCATGTATTCGATAAAAGTGCCTGCCGGAAGTAGTATACTTATTGCCGCCAATCTTGAGCAGATCCGCGCTGATGAAGTAAGAAAGATAGTGCATAGGCTTCGCCGGGGTGAGACCTTGTCCGGGGTTGGCAAACGATATAATGTTGCTGTCGATATGATTATGCGATGGAATGACATTGATGATGTTCGAAGGATTCGGGCTGGTCGTAAACTTGCTCTTTACCCGGACGAAAAATTCAATACAGGGGCTGATAAGAGCGAAGGAGGGATAACTATCAGTTATTATAAAGTTCGTAACGGTGATTCCCTTTGGTCTATAGCTCGTAAACATCAGGTCTCCACACGGGAGATCAAACGGTGGAATAGCCTGAGCGATAACCTGCTTCATCCCGGGAAAAAGTTAGTTATTAAAAAAAGTTGATTCGTCGTATCGATTATCCTGTGATGAAAGCTTGATATGTATGTCGATAACAGTGAAGAAAACAATCAATAATGAAGAGAATAAGATGGCGTAAGGTTCATCGTTGGGCCGGACTCTTCCTGCTCGGGTTTATTCTGTTTTACAGTTTGACGGGCCTGTTACTCAATCATAGGAAGTCCTTTGACTATTTTCAAACACGCCATGAGACGGTTTCAGAAATTGAAATTCAGCAACAGGATGTGCTGAACGAAGTTGTTGATAAGTATAAACAACAGATTGGGCGCGATGATGATCCAACAGTCATTCGCCTGAAGAAGGGAGGAATTATTGAATTTCTCTATGGCTCTCACGGACGTACAACCTATGTTATTGATTCGATGAAGGGGGTTATGACCCGCATCGACAAAAAAGATCAGCAGCCTTGGCACTTGCTGAATAGTTTGCATAAATCGTATAAAGTTTCAATCGGTTGGGTATGGTTGACGGATTGCATCGCGGTTCTGATCATTGTCCTCGCCCTGAGTGGGCTGGCTGTTTTTCGTTATACGTGGTTGGACGTTCTACTGCTTGTGTTCGGAGGACTGGTGATGGTGGTTGGTGCTCTCTTGGCGTGATTTTTTAACAAGTAATTTTAAAGAGTAATGTGTGGCTGACATGACGTTGTTATGGCATGATTATGAGACCTGGGGGATTAATCCCCGCAGGGATAGGCCTGCCCAGTTTGCAGCTCTTCGAACAGACAGTGAACTGGAGGAGGTGGGTGAGCCGATCATGCTGTACTGTCGTCCCGCCGACGATTTTCTCCCTCATCCCGAAGCAGCAATGCTGACCGGTATTTCGCCGCAGGAAACAGCAGCAAAAGGTCTGAACGAAGCAAGCTTTTTTGGGCGAATCAATACCGCCTTTTCCGAGCCCGGAACCTGTGGGGTAGGTTATAACTCCATTCGTTTTGACGACGAAGTAACGCGCTTTGGTTTTTATCGTAATTTTATTGATCCGTATGCCCGTGAATGGCAGAACGGTAATAGTCGCTGGGACATTATTGATTTGGTGCGACTAGCCTATGCTTTACGACCTGATGATATCAACTGGCCCCAAAAAAAAGACGGCCGCGTGAGTTTTAGGCTGGAGGATCTGACAGCAGCAAACGGGATAGAGCATAACGGTGCCCATGATGCTCTGTCCGATGTTCGAGCCACCATTGCCTTGGCGCGTTTAATTAAGGAGCTTAAACCCCGTCTTTATGCCTATTATTTCAATTTACGCAGTAAGCATGAGGCCGCCCGTGTTCTGGACCTCAGTCAACATGGAGTCGTCCTTCACGTCAGCGGTATGTATCCTACCGAACAGGGATGTATAGCCCCAGTTGTTCCTCTGTTGCAACATCCTCGCAATAAAAATGAGATGATTGTTTATGATCTGCGTCGAGACCCGCAAAACCTCTTGCACATGACAGTGGATGAAATGGAGGAAAACCTCTACACCCGTAATGATGATTTACCCGAAGGTGTGGAGCGGATTGCCCTTAAAGGTGTGCATTTGAATAAATCTCCTGCCCTGGCCCCGATCAACACCCTCACTCCAGAGCTGGCTGAACAATGGCAGATTGATTGGCAGCAAGTCGAGCAACACCGTCAGCAGCTGCTGACGGATCCTACCCTGATGACTCGTCTTACTGAGTTGTATCTTCGAGTACCGGATACTGGTATACTTGATGTCGATACTGCCTTATATACAGGTTTTATTTCCAATAATGATCGCAGACTTTGTGACACACTGTTGCGGAAGTCACCTGAACAACTGGCGGAGTGGCTACCTGATTTTGAGGATGAACGTTTGCGCCCTCTGTACTTTCGCTATCGGGCCAGAAACTGGCCTGAAACGCTGAATGAAAAGGAAACGGATCAATGGCGGCAGTTCCGTGAGGCTCGCCTGCTTGCAGGTGAATTCGGTAATGAGTTCACACTGCATAAATATCAGCACATTTTAGAGGATATGTTGCAACAGGGAGTACCGGAGGACCGGCAGGGACTGTTTAGGCGGCTGGTGGAATGGGTACAGTGATTTCTTCGAAGCGCACGATGCCTATTCCTGCTGGCTCGTTAATGAAATTGAAATACTGAATCATTGAAAAATTTTCGCTCTTCGGGGCGTGGATATTTGTAAGGTTTTATCGAGGCGATGGAAAAGACAATACAGGATGAAAAACGTCGTTATACCAGGATTATTTTTAATGAACGTAATAGAGTGCAGGCTATTATTGCATTACCTAATCAGCAAGTTCCTGCCCGGCAGATGCCCGCTTCTGTCCTGAATATGAGTGAAGGAGGTCTGCAAGCTTCCATTGAGAGAAAAAAGTTTCAGGAGATGCAACAAGGTGATACTGTTCTCTTGTCCCACATCGCCGGAGTTCAAGATCTTGAATCATTGAGTGATATTCCTATGCGGCTTATCTGGATTATGGATAATGAGTACCTTGAACATGTCTTGTTGGGAATGTCTTTCTCAACTTTATCTGAAGGCCAACGTGAGGCTTTGCATTCCTTTGTTACAAATCGTCTTGCCTTAGCTCTGGAAGGGGAAAAGGGAGAAGCTATCAGCTTCTGATTTTTTTTTATTGAGGTGTTCGCAGATCTTTTTTTGGGGACTGCTCCGCCGGATGACATAACGTGAGCATAAGGAGTCGGGTTTTGCTTTCCTAGGTAGGTGGGTATAAGCGTATAAGCCTGCTCTAACGCTTACATCTTATTGTGTTTTCGAATACTCCAGGAACCCTCCGAGAGTATTCCGATAAAATATTATGTCAAGGTGTCGTTATGAAAAAGCTGATCACTCTGACTTTTGTACTTTTGCTCCGTGTTCGCTATCGCATCACAGTGAATGGGCTCAAGGAGCTCAAAAGCCGGACGCAAGATGATCGCCCTGTTCTGTTTCTGCCAAATCACCAAGCCTTGATTGATCCGGTCATTATCATGAGCCTGCTCTATAATACCTTTGCTCCAAAACCTCTGGTTGATGAGAAACAGTCTGAGCATCCCTTGATTAAACACCTCATGGATATGGTGAACGCTATCTTTATCCCAGATCTGAATGTAAGCAGTCGGGATGCCAAGGAGCAGGTTTTTGCCGGGATTGAGGAAGTTGCGGTGAGCCTGAAGCGCGGCGAGAACGTGCTTATGTATCCGGCTGGCCGCATATCGCAAGGTCACCAGGAAGTTATCGGTGCCAATAGCGAGGCGGTTTCTGTTATTTATGGAGCGCCGGAAGCCAGGATTGTCCTCATTCGCATTCGTGGACTGTGGGGAAGTCGGTTTAGCAGAGCCCGTGGTATTCCCTCGTTGTTGGGGGATATCTGGAAGCTGCTTTTCAGAGTGCTTGCCAACGGTCTCTTGTTTATGCCACGGAGGCCAGTGCATATTGAGATTATTGAGCCGGATGATTTTCCAGTAGGCGGGGATAAAAAGATAATGAACCGCTATCTTGAAAATTTTTACAATACAGAGCCAGACAGAAATACGGAAATTCCCCCATACTGGTGGCAGGGGTATCAACCAATCCACGGTCAATCCTCCTGATATTTCGCAACGGGACATTGTCTGTGTAATATTGGATTTAATGGGTATGTTTTGTTGCATGCGAAAAGCACAAGTCAGTTTGGGAAGTAGTCGATTATAGCTTGAATACGTTGATCTTTTTTGTGTTTTGATGCCCGGCACAGTTCGCTTGTATCTTTCGCTTCTCGGGGTATAGAAAGGCTTGACAGTGTTTCTATAAACACGGTATATCTTTAATGCTTTTCATGAAAAATAGCAGAGAGGCTTTCGGTTAAGAAATATCATTCTTTCATGCGATCAACACGCTGAAAGCACATAGAGATAAAAATGAAATGGAGTAATAACGATGACCTGGAACTATGAGGCATTTGAATCAACCGGTTCAGGAAGAGAGGGGGTTACAGAAATGGAACTCCGAGTAACGAAAAAACTGGAAGACTTAGGTCTGCGAGTAGAATATGCAAAAGTTGTTATGACAAATATTGTGGAAGGAGCGGCACGGGCGGTTGTCTACTATCCAGATAAGACCCTTTCCTTACCGGTGATCAATAATATTGGAAAATGGACCAAGTGTGATGTGAATACTATTGCTGATGACCGGGATACGGTGAGGTATAAAGAGGAACTGTATCAGGAAATTAATGCACTGCTTAATGCGCTGACAGATATGCAGGCAGCGCGGAGCAAAATTTCCGCCACAGCCTATAAAAAAGGATATTCTACTATTACAGTCTGGTATCCAGCTGAAATTTCTTGAGATCCTTTTTTCTATCAGAGGTTTACTCGTAAGAGTGAGTTGTCACAGAAAAGACGTTCAGTTGTAATTTGTTTGAATAATGAGATCCCCGGCAGAAGAATACAGGAAGAAAACAAATACGCTCTGCAAACTGAAATGATAAAGCTGATAAAAGAAAATAGTCTGTTTGTATGTATCGTTACATTTTTCTGTATTTTTATCGCGCTGAAGATGGTTGATGAGTATAGGAACCTTGCCTTACTAGAGGCAAAAATTTATTATGAAGATTCCAAGGTCCTGAAACATTTTATTGAAGCCTACCGTTCTGTTTATCAGCGGGCGTTTGTTGACAATCATATTTCATTGGATGAAGGTAATATGTATCTTCTTCCGGTCATGGCTATCTCTAAGATTTCAAAAGAGTTCGCCGAAGTTACAGGAGGAAGGGTTACGGTTAATGCCGTAACTGACAGGCCGAGGAATCTGAATAATAAGGCTGACAATATTGAGCAGAAAGCCATACAGTTTTTTAGAAAAGATGCCACAAAACAGGAATACTTTGAAAAGGTATCTACTGGGAACAACCAGTTTTATTTTTACGCGTCTCCGTTTTACATACAAAAAATGTGCCTGCAATGTCATGGCTCCAGGGAAGAAGTTCTTCCAGACGTTGCGCAGAAATACTCGACAGCCTTTGATTATAAGGAAGGAGAGCTGCGGGGAGTCATTAGTATAAAGATGAAAAAAGCCAATATTAGGAATGAGTTGATAAGTCTCTTTTTTATTAAGACGACTCTTGTCACGCTTGCTGGAAGTATCCTTTTCCTGACGGTTATTTTCTTTTTGATCCGCAAGTTGAAGATACAGGATGCTCAATATACCCAAGAGCTGGAAAAAACCGTGTGGAATCAGACAGGTGAGCTGCAGGAGCAGGTCAATTTGCTGCGCGAATATTCGAAAGTACTTGATGCGAGTCTTATCGTCTCCAAAGGAGATCTAGAAGGCAATATCACGTATGTTAATGACAAAATGTGCCAAGTTTTCGGCTATGGACCCCGTGAGCTTATTGGAAGGCCACATTCATTCCTGCAGCATTCTGATATGGATGATCATGTCTTTCTTGATTTATGGAAAAATATCCAGAATAAGAAAATTTGGCAGGGCCTCCTGAAAAATCGCAAAAAAGACGGGAGTCATTGTTGGGCTCAGACAACGGTTTGTCCAATTTTGGATAATACTGGAGAAATTGTTGAGTATATTGCCGCCAGAGCAGACGTAACAGAACTTGTTGAAAATCGACAGGAGATGCAGGCACTGTTAACAACAGATAACTTGACCGGATTGCCCAATCGTTATCAAATGCTGATGGATCTCAGCGGGCAGACTATGACGACAGTTATCCTTTTTGATATTCACGCATTTGCAGACATTAATGATTATTTCGGGATAGAGACGGGTGATTGTATTCTTGTTGAGTTTGTTCGACGGCTCCAGCAAGAATGCAAAGGAAAACCATGCAAACTGTATAAACTACCGGGGGATCAGAGTGCCCTGTTGGTGAAGGAAAAGTGGTCGTTACCTGAAGTTGAGGCGACTGTGGAACAGCTCACAGACTGTATTACGCGGAGACCTTTTTATGTAAAAGAGAGCGAGATAGCTGTCCATGTGACCTGTGGTATTTCTTGGAATGTGGAAAAAAATGGTCTTCTTGAGGCGGATATCGCCTTGAAGCAGGCCAAGAAGAATCGGCAGGAGTATGTTGTCAACAAAGAGAGTGGCAGTATTATGCTGGAGTTGGAGAAGAACCACTCTATCGCTGTTGATATTAAAAATGCCCTACACGAAGGAAGGGTTGTTACCTTTTTCCAACCTATTATTCGAGCAGCAACAGGAGAGATTGATAAATATGAGTGTCTGGTTCGGATTATTGATGAAGACGGAACTGTCATTCCCCCTTGTCGATTCCTTGAAGCAGCGAAGAAAGCAAGAATATATACTAAGATAACTATAGCTGTCATTGACAGGGCCTGTGCCGCTTTTGTAGATTCGACTATGGAATTTTCAGTGAATTTGTCCACCCAGGATATTCTTGATTTGTCTGTTGTCAAGCACTTGAAGAGGAAGTTGGGAGAATCGTCAATAGGCGAAAGAGCTATTCTCGAGATTGTTGAAACAGAAGGTTTTGAGAATTACGATGAGGTGGCCCAGTTTATCAAAGAGATGAAGGCGATGGGCTGTAAGATAGCTATTGATGATTTCGGGAGCGGTCATTCTAATTATGAGCGGCTCTTGAAGCTTCAGGTGGATTATTTAAAGATAGACGGGTCTATTTTAAAAAAGTTGACCTCAGATGAAATCTCTCAAACTATCGTAGAAACCATCGTCGCGGTAGCGAAAAAACTTGGGATCGAAACCGTTGCGGAATTTGTTTACGATAAGGAGACTGCCGAGTTGGCCACCTCGTTGGGAGTGGATTTTCTCCAAGGATATTATTTTTCAGAGCCATTACAGAGTATTAATGAGGGATAGGGGCAGGGTCAAGATCTGTAAGGAATCGGGGAGCCTCGGGAAATCTTTTGGAAAACTTGACTTACTTGTTCTACCGTGCTTTTCTTTGGGTAGAGGACGTAGTGAGTAACGTCAGGGGCTAACGAGAAGTTTTTTGCAAAAATATTTTTGGATCAATATGGTGCGCTATAAAATTCTGAGCTGTATTTGTGTTTTCCTTTGGATTTTTTCTGTCCAACATGCTCATTCTATTGGAGTAGATCCAAAGAGCAAAAGATCGTTACGGAAAACGCTGAAGGCTGAATCTGCATCAAAAAGTAAGGCAGATTCAGCTTCGTCAAAGAGCAGCAGCTCGAAGAAAAGCAGTCGTTCATCAAACTCAGGAAAAAAGAAAACGTCCGGCGTAGGTAAGAGTGGTTCCGGCTCAGCAGGTGGAGAAAAAGAAAGGAATAAAATTGTGTACACTGTGCCTGAACCCAAGGCATTTCAGGCCGCAACAATGGTCGATGTCGAAGATGGCGATACAATACGCGTTATTTTGGATAACTCGCCGTTTACAGTGAGTCTCTACGGAATTGACAGCCCTGAACGAACACAGCCCCAAGGTGTTCAGGCCGTTCAAGCTGTTACGAAATTGCTCAACAGGAAAAAGATCAGCCTGCAGATCTATGATAAAGACCGAGAAAATAGCCGGTGCCTAGCAGTTGTTTCTGTAGGAGAAAAAAACGTTAACGAATTGCTGGTTAAGGGTGGTCATGCTTGGGTGCAGAGAGAGTATTGCTATGAGTCTTTTTGTTCTGACTGGATTTCCTCTCAGGCTCAAGCGAAGGCGGCGAAAAAGGGACTATGGTCTTATCCTCAGCCGATGGCACCTTGGGTGTGGAGGGCAATGCCCTTGGAAAAGAGGCAGGTTCTTCAACGCGGGTATAGTCCTGTTGATAATGGGTTGCGTTCCAGGTACGGTAAGGACACAACGATTATCGGACGTTAAGGCGTAAACCAACTGTCTCTCGGCTCCATATTTTTCTTCTTCGCGCTCCTCCTCCTTCTTAAGGGAGGGGAGTGTTGGCACTCTCTTGCCCCCCAAGAATATAGGAGTGGACAAGAGCATTTTTTGATTTCCAGAATGGCATCAGATTACTCGTATATTCCTGCTCTATAGAGACAAGGCTGAATTTGCTAGGTTGATTTTCTTCTCGAAGTAGTTGAAAATCAACAGTATATCCGGAAAGCTTTGGTGTTTCCCAGATTGTTTTCATTGTGCCATTAGTCCAGCTCAAAGCACTGACTGAGGAGCCTTCAAAAGATCTCAGGCGTTTAAAAAAAGTAAGAGCTGCCAAATGGTTACGCCCGACGATGATTTCTGGTGTACCGTCTCTATTCAGATCCTGAGCAATGATTCGACTGTGCAGATAGATGGGCTCAGGGGTATTGGACGGATTGCGATCACTGTCGATAGTGCTTGCCAGCGTTCCAAAAATTTCCTTACTTGCTCCATAATCTTTTTCGCCTTTCCAGAGTGTCCTTCCGCTGTTGTCAATTACTATTAGTTTATTGCTGCGAGTAAGCCCGACAAACTCTAAGGCCCCATCTAGGTTCAGATCTACGGTGATAAAATCATAGATATTAAATCCGGGAGGAAAAGTAAGACGTTTTATTTTCCTTAGTGAGCCGTCAGGTTCTCTTTTTAAGCTGTAAAAAACGTTGTTCCCTGTTTTCTGAAGAGCGTTTTCTTGACCAAGAAGAAGAGGGCTACCCGCAGCATCCACACCGGGGCGGAGGTAATATGGAGCATTTTGGTAAAGAACATGGAATGTCCTACCGTCCCATTCCAAGATCTGTGATGCGGGATTGGTGCCATTACTAGCCCCTATGTAGATTTCTTGTAAGCCGTTCTTATCAAGATCAGCTAGGTAGACCGTATGGAGACCGAGATGACGGGTGATAGGCTGAAAAGCGATACGTTGAAAAGACGAATTCGGACCTCTATGATAGAGTGCTACGTTTGCTTGTTCGAGGATAACGAATTCTTTTTTCCCGTCATTGTTTAGGTCACCTGCAGCCATGGCTAGGGCTGTTGAGGAAGGTAATATGTCCTTCTTTGAAGACTGAATATCCCGAATATTTCGAATACCGAAGTCAGTATTTTTTATTGCCGGCTCTGTTGTAACTTCAGTGCTATACTCTTTTTCTTTAAAAAAACGTTCTGGATGTGCGGTGTGGAATCCTTCGAGTTCGCTAGTTTCAGCAACGATTTGAGTTTTTTTAGGCCGGGGTATGGAAAATATTTTTTCTGCAATATCGAGAGAGAGTTCGTCTAGAGCGGATAATGCACGGTCAAGTTGATTGAATGTTTGCGATAAAGAAATTTGAGCTGCTGGACGATGACTAAAGACGTGTATTGTGATTTTATAGCCCTCTGTTTTTTCTTTGAGGGTGCCTGCCAAAAGGTAGGTATTGTCCATATCCTGTATAATTTTTTGTACGGCAGCGTTGTCTTGTTGGCGTAGCAGCGCCGTCACTCTGTCTGTTTCAGTACTGTGTGGTGCCAGGATATGCCCGGTTCTTTTTGTGACGCGGGTCGCCAAAATATTGGCAAGCCCGGCTCGAAGGTGAGGATGTGGTGTTCCCGTTTGAACTTCAAAAGGAGGAATGATGATTTGTTGTTCAGAAATTCGTGCTGCCGTTGGAGTATTTGCGGTACTTGCTGTACCTGGCATTGTTAAGAGAAAGGTTGTGAAAATGAGATAAAAACGGAAAAGAAGTGATGACGGAGTCCGCAAGATGGTTGCAAAGAGAGGACAGTGATATGAATTCATAGCTGGTTAATATTTCGATATTGAATAGTTTGCGCGGCACTTCAAATCGTACCCACAGAAATAATTTTTCGAAAGAATGCTGCTGAACTCATCATGGTAAAATGTGATATTCAGCATAGTTGCTTGCAGGGTGATTGAGGAGGTAACACGTCAGGTTAGACTCCTTAACGACATAACATTTTTTGATTATACCGCAAGCGCTAATTCTTGTCGACGGGTAGGAATATTTCTTGTGGGGATTTCAGCTGTGATCTTTGTTGAAGAGGGCAAGGTGGGAATATTTCTTGCAGCGATGGTATCGCTGCAAGAGATGGAGGGCAGGAGGTACAGATGTAGTTTTAGTTAATAAGAAAAACTGATGGACATACCACCGTAGAAGGCATTTTGTCCGTCCTCCGGGTCAAAGAAATTCTCAATGTCATTCCGTGTTCCCTGATCACCTTCGGTGAGTAGGGAGCGTGACCATTGGAATTCTGGAGTAATTGTCAAGAATCCTTTGTAGGAAACCGGAAGGTTTAGTGAAAGAGAAGCAGCCTTATTACTACTGTCCTCTTCGTTCAGAGTATTATTAGCGAGCAGCACGGCTTTTGAGCCGACACCAACTGCTAAATTATCACTGAGCTGAAACGACCGTGAAAGATCGAGGGTTACGTACCAAGGTCTTTCTTCTATGCTATTCAACGTATTTTTGCTGTAATTATCCAGACCAAGCAGAACAGAACCTGCGCTCTCATTTTTATCGCCTGTAGTATAGATGTAACCGGCAGAAAAACCGAGACGACCTGCTGAGCCTTCATACGAGAGCGTAATATCTTGCCCGTCAAACTGTCCTTGTTGGGTAAACAAACCTTTTATTATGTTTTTTGGTTGACCAAGGGACAGGCTTACTCCTGGTGAGCTATCATCATTGAGACCGCCATACATCCCGGCAGCTAATAAAAGACTACTCACCGCACTCTCAGTATAGGTGCTGCTGATGATATTCTGCTTGGCATCTTCAGCACCGGCGGATTCGTTGCCGATCAATAATGCTGTCAGTGCAATACACAGATATGGAACTTTCTTGATAACCATATTTTTTCTCTGGAATATAATTAATTCTCATCAGACTATGCTCTACTATAATGCTTGCAAAGCAAAATGGCAATACAAAAAACTGTACAAAATGGTAGCCGTAAAAAAAATAAAACTGATAATCAGGTTGCGTCAGGGCGGTAATAGTCCATAATGGCGGCCACCATGTCCGGAATGGTGTAATTATCCGGTTGAATATCGACGGTCAGGCCATTTTTACGTACCGTTTCCGCAGTGACTGGGCCGATGGCGGCAATCTTGACCCCATCCAGGAGTTGATGCAGTTCCTGTTCATTTGCAGCATCAATCATAGTGAGGAAATTGGTCACGGTTGAGGAACTGGTAAAGGTCACCAATTCGATATTTCCATCGACCAGTTCTTCCCGCAACTCATCCTTTCGGCCTTGTGGGGGCACGTTTCGATAGATCGGGGCCACTGTAACAGCTGCGCCTGCGTCTTCCAGCATCTCCGGCAGGGTTTCCATAGCCTTTTCCGCCCTTGGCAAAAGGACATGTTTTTCCGACATATCATCTGCAAGCAGAGATTCTGCCAGTCCGGCACCGGTGAATTTTTCCGGTATCAGATCAGCGCGGATACCATGCTTGAGCAATTCATCTGCTGTTGCCCGTCCTACAGCACCGATGCAGCAACCGGCCAGGATGCGGCTGTCTTGACTAGTCGCCTCCAGCCGTTTGAAAAAATAGGTGATGGCGTTCAGGCTGGTAAAGAGAATCCAGTCGTAGCTGCTCATGTTCTGCATAGCATTATCCAGCAGGCTGTAATCATCCACCGGTTCAATATGAATGGTGGAGTATTCGAGGCAATCAGCTCCGTTTTCTTCCAGCAGGGAAACCAACTCACTGGCCTGTTCTCTGGTTCGGGTGACGACCATGCGTTTGCCGAAGAGGGGGCGTTTCTCAAACCAATCAACGGTATCACGGAGATTTACCACCTCGCCAACGATAACCAAGGCCGGAGGAGCAATACCCGCCTCTCGAACCACATCGGTGATTGTGGCTAGCGTGCCAACCACCGATCGCTGATTCGGGGTTGAGGCCCAGCGGACTACTGCTACTGGGGTTTCGGGGGCTCGCCCGTGCTCCATAAGTTTGGAGGTGATAATAGGCAGATTCTTAATCCCCATATAGACAACAATGGTGCCCGCGCCAGTGGCTAGCTTATCCCAGGCCACTGTGGACTCCTGTT
Organism: Candidatus Electrothrix aarhusensis; assembly: GCA_004028505.1. GTDB lineage: Bacteria > Desulfobacterota > Desulfobulbia > Desulfobulbales > Desulfobulbaceae > Electrothrix > Electrothrix aarhusensis. Next base: position 8,727 of record MTKO01000101.1, on the reverse strand, counting down.
TGCCAGTGGCCTCGTGGCCGGTAACAAAGGCCACTGAAGTGGTGTAGCCCCGATGGGTGATGGGAATGCCAGCATAGGTTGCAGCTGCTGTAGCCGAGGTTACGCCGGGAACCACCTCAAAATCAACCCCTTCTTTTACCAGCTCCTGAATTTCTTCAGCTCCGCGCCCGAAGATAAAAGGATCGCCGCCCTTGAGACGAACCACCCGTTTGCCGGAGGTACCGTACTCCGCTAGCATCTGGTTGATCCCTTCCTGAGTGTAGGCATGGAGACCTCCACCTTTTTTGCCAACATAAATCAGCTCGGCAGTGTCGGGCACATGCTTCAGTAATTTTTTATTCACCAGATAGTCGTAGAACACGACTTCTGCCCGCTGAAGGAGATATTTGCCCCGGAGGGTGAGCAGGCCCGGATCACCGGGACCAGCACCGACGAGGTAGACTTTGCCTTTTATATTTTTTTCGCTCATAGATTACGTTTCCTTTCGTCGTTCATATTGGGGCGGTAAAAATGAAAAGAAGATAGGGAGTGCCATCTGTCGTTAAACGCGTAGGGGGGCGGTTCGCGAACCGCCCCCATAAATCCGCCCCGATCTATCTTCCATGCGGAAATTAGCCCGCATAAACCTCATCAAGAATTGCTTTGCCACCCCTGTCCAGCAGGGTTTCAGCGAGGGTGATGCCAATTTTTTCTGCATCAGACGCCATTCCGCTCAGTTGTTCTCTCAAAATGGTCTTTCCGTCCAAAGAGGCGATGAGGCCGGTGAGGGTGATGGTATCGTTGTCAATCGTGGCAAAACCGCCGATAGGTACTTGGCAGCCGCCTTCCAGACGGAGGAGAAAGGCCCGTTCTGCCGAAACCGTGACTGCGGTATCGCGGTGATGGAGGAATTGAAGTCCGTCCAACAGTTCTGTGTCTGCCATACGTAACTCGATACCCAGTGAGCCCTGACCGATGGCGGGCAGCATCTGTTCCGAGGTGAACAGTGCGGTAATGCGCTTCTGCATGCCCAGGCGATTCAGGCCAGCCCCTGCCAGAATGATGGCATCATATTCGCCTTCATCCAATTTCCGCAGCCGGGTGTCCAGGTTGCCGCGCAAATCTCTGATCTCCAGATCAGGACGTAGGCAGGCTAACTGCGATTTTCTCCGTAGGCTGGAGGTGCCAATGACAGCGCCTTGCGGCAGTGCATCAACATCTTTATAATTCACAGAGACAAAGGCATCCTGAGGGATTTCCCGTTTCGGAATAATAGCGACTTGCAAGCTTTCAGGTACCTCCGCAGGTACGTCCTTCATGGAATGCACGGCCAGATCCACACGCCCATCCAGCAGAGCATCCTCGATTTCCTTGACAAATAGGCCCTTTCCACCGACCTTGGCCAGAGGGACATCCAGTATTTTATCGCCCCTGGTGAGGATCTTCACCAGCTCCACGGTGGTGTCAGGGTACTGCTGTTCAATCTGTTTTTTTACCCAGGTGGACTGGGTGACGGCCAGCAGGCTGGCCCGGGTTCCGATGCGTAGTATCTTTCTCATGCTTTTCCTGAAGTTGTGCTGCACGTTGTACTAATTTTTCGTTTAAATCCTACCCAACCCAGCGGATAAAATGCTCTGTCTCTCGTTCGCGTTTCCCTTTGGGAGGATGCTTTTGCATTCCGATAATACAGCCATTGAGTGCCCATTCCTTGGGAGGCAGATCAAGGAGGAGCTGCATAAACTGCGCATTTTTTGCCAGGCCATTGGTGACTGAGAGCATCTGAAATCCGACCCCATGCGCTGTTGCGGTTAGCCACATATTTTCCATGACATGGGCCAGAGCCTGCTCCGCAATAGGAGGGAAGCCTTTTTTTTCCGCTGCTACGATATAAAAGGACGCCTCAGTGAGACCGGGGATTCCTTTCTCTGCTGTGGTGCTGATTCGGTCGGCAAAGAAGCCCATCTTTTTTCGCAAAAAGGGGAGGAATCGAACAGCCATACCGATCTTGGATGCTCCGCTGCGAAGTTGCGCCTCAATGATCTGTCGGGCCTGATCCATTGGTTTTGTCCCTTGGCGGAAGATGAAGATACGTCGTCCCTCTTTGAGGGGGATTCCGGCTCCGGCAGCAAAAGGGGCGTACACCGCAGATTCGACGATTTTTTGCAGTACCTCATCCGGCACTTGACCGCAAAAGTTGCGGCACGAACGGCGGGAGCGGATGATCTCCTCAAGGGCGGTAATCTGTTGCGAATCAGCCATTATTTAATACGGGGGATCTGCCGGTCCAGCATAACCACATCTACCGGTTCTCGGGGAGTTGATGATGGGCATCAGGTTATGGTCCTGATGCTGCTCGTCTTTTGCATGCTTCTCGCACAAAAGAGCAACTTCGTCCTCACTTTCTGTGCAGTCCATGCACAACCATGCACCAGGTTTGCCGCATGCGCAGGTTTCTACTTCTGGCAGCTCGTTCCGGGCCATCAGGTAGATGGGATGCTCATTCAGGGGAGTGCCTTCTCTTTCACCGACGACCTTGATCAGCGTCTCCGAGGAGTCTCCGAAATCATAGATATGTGTGAGTTCGAGCCCTGGATGAAAAAGAGCACTGACTTCCGAGTCCATTGCGATTTCTTCACCGAGGTGCCCTTTGGTTGAAAATTGGCTGAGGTGGCCGCAGCATTCCAACCAGATCGAACGCAGATAGCTGTCCAGATCCTTTAAGGTTGCTGAACTGCGTATTTCCAAGTGGAGCCAGAAATCGTTTAACCAAGCGTCTTGGATTTTCAGATGATAGATTTTTTCTTCTTTCCCGGATTTTGGGTTGCTTTCGCCGAGGGTGTCTTTGCGTTTGGGGCAGGCGGACAGATGTTTCACCATGCCGTTTCCTGTCATCTGCCGACCGCAGAAGGCGCAGGCACCGCGAGTTTGTTTTGTTTGAGCCATTTTTCTTTATTTCCTTAATATTTCTGATTAGGTGCGGAAGCCGCATCCTGTCTGCTTAGTGTTGGTTGTCCGGGCCGAATCCTGTGTACGGTCTTTTGTACGGGGGATGGTAGGCCAGAACTATATCTTCTTTGGGAACGCCGAGTTCCGCGAGTTCATCAGCAATCCCGGTTTCTGTTCCGTCATACTGTATCCATATCCTGTCGTCTCTGATGTCCAAGTGCAGAATACAGCCGTATAAACGTTCCGATTCGTACCAGCCTGTATGCACAAGTTGATAGTGGTCGTGTTCTGTATCGAAAATTTGCTGGACTTCGGCATCGCCGTATGCAGGGAGATAGCTGTGGCGAGCTATTATTTTTCTGATATATTTTCGGTAACGGCCTACTCTTTTCATTTTGTCATCGCCTCCCTTCCCGGATCGTACACGATGAATTTTGCATTCCAGATGTCGTCCGGCAAGTTGAAAGCTGTAAATGTATAGGATACTAGAACAGTTTCATATTCAATGGATGCCGTTTTCAATCGTGCCGTGGGTACCCTTTATTATTTCGATCAAAGGGAGAAACCTCAAGCGGGGTCCCTGTCAAGGGATTCCATCCTGCGGTCAGAATGACAGCTCTGGCGATTAGAGCGCATTAAACATTTTTTTATAGTCGTCTAATCGGTTTAAAACCCTCGACTTCCAGTCGAGCATTTTCAAAGCTTGCGAAGAGATGCTGAACAGCTGAAGGTCTCCGTGTGGGGAAGCATCCACTGTTTCGTATTTTACCAGCCTCCCCTGTCCGGGGAAGCCGTTTTCTTCCGAGCAATTAAACAGTTTTTTTGCTTTGAGGGCAGCGCCGTCTCTTGCCGGACGAAATCCGGAAAAAGTCGTAGCTTCGGCACCGGTCTCTCAGAAGTAGTATGTTTCCGGCAGTACCTCTTCAGAGCGACCGCGACTTCCAGTCAGATAACAAATCTACCGACTTCAGTCGGTAGTGGTTTCAATGGTATAAAAAACACACTCTAGCGAACTGTATGTGCAAGTATATTATTGTATATTTGCTCTGCAAACTGGACAAACCTTCGCCTCTTTTTCTATTTTATTCATACAGTTTGAACATTTATAAACTATAGCTTTTTTTGCGCCAATAAGCATTAAGGGTATCCCTATGATAGCACCTACGATGGTGCAACAAAAAAGCAAACCGATCAACTGATACCACATGCCTACACCGGCAAATTCTGATTTCTTTATCCTCTTTGCTTTAACGTTGTTAGTCATTTTTTCACCCTCCTGTTCTTATACTCTAATTTTCAGGTATCTTGTTTAGAACAAGCAGCGGAGTCGCTGAACTTGCTCACCGCATCCTCAAAATGACCACAAAAATCTGACTATATCAAACCTCACCCAGCCTGTCCACAATCGCCGCAGCCAGCAAAGGAATCATCAACTCATGATGCCCTGTGAAATTAAACCCCTTGCCGCCTTCCAGCGTAGGCCGATGCACCACATTAGTGGCAGGCCGATAGGCCCGGATAAAATCGAAATTCGCAGTGGTGAATCGTTTCACCTCATGGCCCAGGTTACGAACCACGGTCAGGGCCTTGAGAAAGACTTCGGGCAGCAGCACGGCTGAGCCGACATTTAGATAGGCCCCGCCTTCCAGCTCGCTGACCAGACGACAGAAAACTCGGAAATCATAATGGCTGCACTGGCCGATGGCTGCACCATTGGCATCAGGATGAATATGAATAATGTCTGTTCCGACAGCCACATGCACGGTCACCGGGATGTTCATCCGCCGGGCTTGAGCCAGTAGGCTGTGCTCGTTAAAAGGAAAATTTTCGCGAAGCAGCATATTACCCACAGCCTCGCCCAAGCCGATACCTTCTTTAGCACCTTGATTGATAGCCCGATTGAGCACCTCGCCGGTTTCTTTGGCCGCGCCGAAAGCACCAGCCCCCAGTACACAGGCCACATCCTCGGAAGTTCGACCGACCATAGCGATCTCGGTGTCGTGAATAATTCCGGCTCCGTTCAGGGCAATGGCCGAGATAACGCCTCGTTCCATCAGATCAATCAGGATGGGATTCAGGCCCACCTTAATAACATGGGCCCCCATCCCTAACAGCACAGGTCGTTCGTTCTTGATTGAGGTCGTCACCCGGTCAATGAACTCCGGAAAATCCACGCCAGCAAATTGGTTTGGTAGGCCGCTGATCAGCTCGGCAACGCTCATGCCAGACCTAACTGGTCGGGCAAAATCGTCCACTGTCACCTTGGAATGGCGACCATGTATCGAGTAAGTATTTAATTCGCTGAAATCAAGAGGGACGGGCGCGTATTTCTTCATTTTATGTACTGTGATTCATCTTGTATTTCCGTACTTATGCCGTAAATCTCCGGGGGTCGAGAGGGTTACTCATCTCCCCAACGCCCGAACATCATCTTTTCCACAATTTCGCAGACCAGATGCTCAATCCAAAGGTGAGCCTCCTGGATTCGGGGCGTGTAATTGGACGGCACATTGAGCACCATGTCACAGTGGGGATGTACTCCGTCTTTTGGGGTAATCGTGCCGCCGGTCAGGGCCACGGTTGTCAGTCCTATTTCTTTTGCTTCGGCAAGGGCCTGCACTACATTAGGTGAGGTCCCCGAGGTGGTCAGCCCCCAAGCTAAGTCTTCAGGTTTTCCAAGGGCCTGGATCTGTTTGGTGAAGATCATCTCATAGGAGAAATCATTGCCGATAGCGGTCAGGATCGAGGTGTCAGTGCTCAGGGCTATGGCTGGGAGAGGGCGACGGTTAAGGAGGAAGCGGTTAACAAATTCTGCCGCCACATGCTGGGCATCGGCAGCACTGCCGCCGTTTCCAAAAATCAAGACCTTGCCACCGTTGTTAAAGGTGGAGACGATTTCTTCGGCCAGCTGAAGAACTTTTTGAGATGACTCTTTGGCAAAAGCTTCCTTTGCCATGTTGGATTGACTCAGGCGGGTATAAATAAACTCGTTCATCGCTGATACGGTGTGTTACTATGAATGAAAGCTAAAAAGCGTTTCCGCACCCGGACGCACGAAAACGCTTCTGCTGATCAAAGGAATGATCGTTACGCCAGTTGGCCTATAATCTCTTCGGAGATCTCGTTAATCGCCTTGGAACCGTCTACAGAGATTATTTTGGCGCTGCCGTTGTTCTTGAAGTAATTGACTGCGGCCATGGTGCCGGTGTTATCGTCATAGTAGATATCATGTCGTTTACCGATAGCCACTTCGTCCTGATCATCGTCGCGCATGCTCAGTTCTCCGCCGCAGACCCGACAGACTAATTTGCCGTCTTTTTCCACTGGCTTGATAGCATCAAAAGCGATGTGGTTGGGATGGTTATTGTCGTTGGCACAGAGGCGACGCCCCATGATTCGCTCTTTGGCGATTTCTCGGTCGAGCGTAATCTCAATGACCTCGTCAAGGGCCATACCGGATTCGGTCAACGCTTTGTCTAAAGCCTCGGCCTGGGCCAGTGAACGAGGAAAACCATCCAGCAGCCAGCCTTTTTCTTTGGATTTGCCCAGGGTTTCCAGAACCATAGGGATGGTGATGTCATCGGGAACCAGATCACCTTTGTCGATGTACTCTTTTGCCTTTTTACCGAGCTCGGTGCCGCCCTTGATGTGCTCGCGGAAAATAGCTCCAGATTCAATATGATCCATACCGTATTTTTCTTTAACAATGGCACCCTGGGTACCCTTGCCGCTGCCGTTTGGTCCGAAAGTAAGAATGTTCATAACTGACTCCTTTAGTATCTTAATTATGTATAAGATGAAAGAACAAGTGCATCAACCTGTTCTGTTGGTAACAGGGGAAAATCACCCGCAGAAAACAGTTGGGACAGCGGGAAGTCCCACTCATTGAAAAACGACTATACAGCAACTGAAAGGCTTGTGCCATGAAAAATGTGGTCGTATATTTTGACAACTGCGTACAAAGAGAGTAAGAATGAGCCCGAAATATGCCTGCCTCGCAGGAAAAACTTTATGCGCTAACAAAATACTTTTACAATATAATTTTATCATGAAACATGTGAACGTAGGGCTTATCGGCTTCGGTACAGTGGGCAGCGGTCTGGCTGAGGTACTTCTTTCTCAGCAGGAACGTCTTCAAAAGCGCAGTGGTCTTTTTATTAGACTGGCAAAGGTTGCTGATATATCAAGGAAAACGTTGCCCGCCCAGTTTGCCGACACTGCGTTAGTTAATGATGCTGCCGAATTGATCAACGATCCAGATATTGATATTATTGTCGAGCTTATCGGTGGTATTCAGCCTGCCAAGACCTTTGTCATGGATGCCATTGCTGCTGGCAAGCATGTGGTGACCGCCAATAAGGCCCTGCTTTCCCAGGAGGGCAAGGAGATCTTTGCCGCTGCCGCTGCCAAGGGTGTCGAGGTGGGCTTTGAGGCCAGTGTGGGCGGCGGCATTCCGCTTATCAAAGGATTGAAGGAAGGTCTGGTGGCCAATAATATCCTCTCTATTATGGGGATACTCAACGGGACAGCCAACTATATCCTCACCAGGATGACCGATGAGGGCAGTGCCTTTGCCGATGTGCTCAAGGATGCCCAGGATCTGGGTTTTGCCGAGGCCGATCCCACCTATGACGTGGAGGGTGTTGATACGGCTCATAAATTGGCCATCCTCATGACTATGGCCTATGGCATGAATATCACCCATAACGAGATCGTCACAGAAGGCATCAGCGGCATTGAGCCGGTGGATATCGAGTTTGCCCGTGAGTTCGGCTGCCGGATCAAACTGCTGGCCATCAGTCGTAATCATGGTGATCATGTGGAGGCCAGGGTGCATCCGACCATGGTACCGAATTCCCATCTATTGGCCGCTATCAGCGGGGCCTATAATGCGGTCCATTTTAACGGTGATATGGTGGGTAATGTCTTGTTCTACGGTCAGGGAGCGGGCAAAATGCCCACCGGTTCTGCGGTTGCTGCTGACGTAATGGATATCGCTCGCGACATCGCTGCCGGTTCTGTGGGTCGAGTGCCTTCGCTTTCCTATCTGCCGGAGAATATCAGGGACCGGGCCGTGACCCCGCTGGATCAGCTGGCCTGTCCTTATTATTTCCGCATCACTGCTCTTGATCAGTCCGGTGTGCTGGCGGCGGTCGCCACGGTGCTGAGTCGGCATCAGATTAGTATTGAGTCAGTTATCCAAAAAGGGCGTGAGGAGGGGGGGCCGGTCTCTATTGTCATGCAGACGCATACTGCTGTCGAATCAGCAGTGGCAGCAGCCCTGGCCGAGATCGACGCCTTGGAGCTATCACTGCGCCTACTGTGCGAATCAGGATGCTGGAGGAGGAATAGGGAGTCGTTGTTTGTAGGGGCACGGCGCGCCGTGCCCCTACGCCATGACAACCGCAGGAGACGATAATGCCGGGCAACCGATTCGAGAACAAGGACGGAGATCAAAACATCGGTCAGGGAGATGGGGCTATCGGCTCCCAGGCCAACACCTCCTCTGTTGATCAGGATGTTACTGGCAACGGCAACATCATCGCAGGCAGCGGGGACGTTCATGCTAAAGTGCATCATCACCACTATGCCGAGAAGCAGCCTGTGCCCGACGCTCCTGCCTCTTTCAACCGCCTTCCCAGTGAAGACGCCGTCTTCCTTCACCGCGAAACCGAACTGGCTTGGTTGAACAAGCATCTCCATCCTGATCAGATGGTCGCTGTCTGCGGACCCGGCGGCATGGGTAAAAGCGTCTTGGCAGCACGGGCCGTGCGTCGGCTAGATGCGGCCCGCTTCCCCGAC
>MTKO01000100.1 GCA_004028505.1 Candidatus Electrothrix aarhusensis | reverse complement strand
CGTGGTCTTTCAGCATGCCCACCTCTTTCCGCATATGAGCGTGCAACGCAACCTGTTTTACGGCATGAACCGGCTTCCCAAGGAGGAGCGTAATATTGATCCGGCTCATCTGATCGAGGTGCTCCAGATCGACAAGCTGCTGGCCCGCAACGTGAGCAAGCTCTCCGGCGGGGAACGGCAACGGGTGGCCTTGGGTCGCACCATTTTGGCCTGTCCCCAGCTCATCCTGCTGGATGAGCCGCTTTCCGGGCTGGACGGCATGCTCAAGTATCAGATCATCCCTCAACTCCAGCAGGTCTTTGCTGAGTTTTCCATTCCTATGCTCTTTATCAGCCATTCCTTGCAGGAACTGCGCATGATGACCGAGGAGGTGCTGGTGATGCAAAAAGGCAACTTGCCCAACAACTAGCTACGGAAGAACTTGCCCGAACCAGCTTCGGCACCGGCGGACAGGGATATGCCAACCTCCTTCATCTTGACGAGATGGAGGATCTGGGTAAGCTGCTCCGTTGCCGCTGGGGGGATATCCCCATGATGCTGGTCAAAGCCCCGGATCAGCGTCCGGGCCAGTTTACCCTCAACGGTCGGGACATCCTCCTGTTCAAGAAGCATCCCGAAGCCTCCAGTGCCCGTAATATGCTGTCCTGCACGGTGCGCAGAACCTACGAAACTGATTGGCTGGTGGGCGTTGAGCTGGAGTGTCAGGGCCGTCAGGGAAATACCCTGATCGCGGAGATTGTGCCGCAGTCTGTGGAGGAGTTGGATATACGACCGGGAAGTGAGGTGGTGGCGGTGTTTAAGGCTTCGGCTTTTCGGAGGTTGTATTGATGATCGGCAATGCGATGTGTCCGCTGCCTTAGGGGGCAAACCGGGTTACGCGCTATGCACGTACCCGGCTTGAGAATCACAATTTCACATAATCACATGTTATGCGACGTTAAGGAAAACGGTCCAATGTTCCCTGTTTTTTTATCTTTTCTTGCTTCATAAGTTGTAATAAATTCCGATAACTTTTTAAAAGTTCTCCTCGGTTGCTCCAGTTATTACTTTCATCTCCCATGCCTGGCTCTATAAATGTTCCATCAATCAAAGATCCGTCAATTATACAATCAATAGTCATGCCCCAGTCGTTATGAAATACCATTTCAAAATCAGAAACGAATTGTGCAGTTTTTTTCTTGAATTATTCAATTTTTAAAGTAGTTTTACTCATAGTTTTGGCCTTGTTTTTATTAAACATCTGATTCGGTTATATAAAATATTAAAATATTGGTTTTATTGACCAATAGGAGGGATGGTATGAGCAATCATGAAACAAAAAAAACATTTTCCACTGACCAGTATGAAAAACGTTTAATAATTTTTATCGATGTTATTGGTTTTAAGAATTTTATTCTATCCAATTATAAAAATGGGGAAGAGGAGGTCATTAAGGAGTTTACTTATTTTTTTCAACAAAAAGTCTCTGAAGGTGGCGAATTTATTCGAAAAGATGATCATGTTTTTCAACCAACTTTTAATTTTTTTTCCGACTCAATAGTTATTACTTACCCTTTAAATTGTTTCGCTGGGGTTATAAAGGTGGAATTTTCAGAACTGGATTCTGATGATAAAAGGGATGCCGAAAGGTTTTTATTGCTCAACTGTGCCATTACCAGTGTTACGAGTATGCAACTTCATGCGCTTAAATTTGATCTATTAACAAGAGGATGTGTGACAATTGGTGATATATATCACAAAAAAAATACATGGTATGGTCCTGGGCTTATTGAAGCTTATACGCATGAAAGCAAAATTGCTATTTATCCTCGAGTGATCTTGTCTAAAAATTGTTTTGAATATTTCGGGAATGAATTAGTCCTTGGTGAAGGAGATTTGATGCAAGATACAGATGGTTATTTTTATATTAATTATATTAAATGGCTTAATATAAAAACTGAATTCGGTTCTGATTTTTGTAAAGCACATCATCAGCTAAGAGAGATAATAGTTAGAAATATAAAAGTGTTGGGTGCTCAAGGGAAAGTGTATGAATTACAAAAATGGGAGTGGTTGGCTTTATACTTCAATAGTCATAAAAAAAGACGCTTGGAAACTAACCCCGATGAAAAGCTTTCAAGTGATATAATCGTTTAATATAATTTGAAAGTTTTTAAGATTTGCTAGGGGGGTGAACGGTTACGCGACGAGCGACGGGGTAGAAGTGACGATCGCAGCGCATGGCGTAACGACTTGGTGGATTAAGGTTTTAAAGAGTTTTTGCTTTATGGCTTCTGTTGCAGGACACACAAGAAGGATACTGACAAGCTAAATTACAAGAAAAAGAAAGGACGCGACAATTTGACAGGCGAAAAATACCCGTTTTTATACCCGCTTCATGCAGATATGTTGTTTAAGGTCTACTGGCGTAAATCAGAGACAGTCCCTAATTAATCAAGCGAGATATTCAATATGTTGTTCCGTTGCTTTTAACAAAAGTACTCAGTAGTGAGGTGGGCTGTCAATCTTTTTTTGTAAAAACAGATACATGATAACGATATCCAATACCGATTGCATGGAATATCAGGCATGCTTCATATGCCCCTAAAAGGGGTTGACACTTTTCACAAGAACTGTGCCAATTTATTGTAAAATCCCAATATCAAGCAGGAAAATACAAGGGGCAATCCTTGTGATCGCCCGGCGAGATTTAGTCCAGCTCTTCCGGCAGGTCCTGAATCCTCCGGACACGCAGGCGTTCGCCTGTCGAGCCCGAGCCGTCGCTGATCACGACAGAGGGTGCCGGTCTTAGGCGGGTTCGAGTGCAGTTAATCCGGATAGCTTTTGATAATCTTCCTATTGACATAGAAAAGTATGCTCCGTAAATTGACTGGTGGTGATGTTTCAGTTGAAGGGGTAAGATGTAGATGAACACTCATAACAGACAAAACCTTTCAGCCTTTCGCATGCGTATACTGACAAGAGATAATTAGAGAGGGAAGATGCGCTTATTTTCAAAAAAATCGGCGATACAAGCAGTTGTCATCATGACAGCTCTTTTATTCTTCGGGTGCAGCCCACAAAATGAGGAACCTCCCTCTCCGGTCGCCCCAGAAGAAGAAACTGTTTTTATCCATGATATTACCATCACAACCGGCCAAACTATCTTTGTTCCCGCCTATTCTGAAGTGCATTATGCCGGTAAAGATTTAACCATGAAACTGGCTGTGACCTTGACCATCCATAATACGGATTTCACCTACCCTATAATCGTCACATCAGTTCGTTATTATAATACGAGAGGAAAAATGGTGAAAGAATACCTGCAAAAACCGCAACGGCTAGGACCGATGGCCTCGACAGATTTCTTTGTAGATACCGGCCAACAGACCGGTGGAGTCGGAACGAATTTCATTGTCGAGTGGGTGGCTGAGCAGCCTGTGTATGAACCGGTCGTTGAAACCTTGATGCTGAGCAATTCTGGAACGCAGGGGCTTTCGTTCACCAGTTCGGGTCGAGTGATTAAGCATGTCGAAATCAGCCACTGATAATTTTTCCATGTAACAAACAATAAAGCATTACCGCGAAACCACAGGAGGAAAAATGAAAAATCTCCCTAAAATAACACCTAGTCGACAGCGCCGATAGAGGGTGGGAAAGGTGCTCAACGCCCTCCCTCTCCTCACATAACCCGCATGACCGCAGTATTTCAAGTTGAATTCCTCGCTAAAATTTGTTCTGATCAAACAGTCGGGAAACTTTTTCAAAATATTCTTCTCACTGAGCCTCAACCTCATCCCTGATTCATCATGCACGTCAACGGAACCCCTTATCGCTGCATCTGGCCTGAAGCTGACGGACGTTCCGTCGGTATTATTGATCAAACCAAGCTGCCCCATCGTTTTACAACGGTCACCCTGCGCTCTCTGAGTGATGCGGTGCTTGCCATCAGTGATATGCTGGTGCGCGGTGCGCCGCTGATCGGGGCCACTGCCGCCTACGGTGTCTGTCTCGGTCTGAATGACGATTGTTCAGATGCCCGCCTGGATGCTGTCTGCGCGGCCCTGATTGCGGCCAGACCCACAGCAGTTAATCTGCGCTGGGCCGTGGAACGGATGCGCTCCCTGCTGAGCAGCCTGTCGCCGGAACAACGCTTGGAAGCGGCCTACCAAAAGGCGGCGGCTATCTGTGATGAAGATGCCCACGTCAATGAATCCCTTGGTGAGCACGGCCTGGAGCTTATTCAAAAAAAATACGCAGAAAAAGGCGATACCGTTAACATTCTCACCCACTGTAACGCAGGCTGGTTAGCAACCGTGGACTGGGGCACAGCCCTATCCCCGATATTCAAGCTCATGCCGCCGGGATTCCGGTCCATGTCTGGGTTGATGAAACACGACCGCGTAATCAGGGTGCCCACCTCACGGCCTGGGAGCTGGCTGCCGCTGATATTGATCATCACCTGATCGTGGATAACAGCGGTGGTCACCTCATGCAGCAGGGCAAGGTGGATCTTTGTATTGTCGGCACGGACCGAACAACCTGTACCGGCGATGTCTGTAATAAAATCGGCACCTATTTGAAGGCCTTGGCAGCAGCGGATAACGGTGTTCCCTTTTATGTCGCCCTCCCCTCTTCCACCATTGACTGGACCCTGGAAGACGGAGCGGTAATTCCCATTGAAGAACGGGACCAAGAAGAGGTCCTCCTGGTCTCTGGTTTATCCGCAGACGGCGAGATACGGCAGGTACGGATCGCGCCGGAACAAACCAAGGCGGCCAATCCGGCCTTTGATGTTACCCCGGCCCGTTTGGTCACCGGCCTGATCACCGAACGAGGGGTCTGCTCGGCAAATAAGGACTCCCTGCTCGCCTTGTTCCCGGAGTATACGAGCTGAGTTGAACAGCGTTGAATATTAACCCGTATATAAGGAGAAAAACAGCTTATGATCTTTAAAATCTTTCCGTTCCTTCTTTGGTTTAAAGGGTATACGACGGAAATGTTTTGGAAACAGGATTTGGTCGCCGGTATAACGGTCGCCTTGGTTTTAATCCCGCAGTCTATGGCCTATGCTCAGCTGGCCGGGCTTCCTGCTTATTATGGCCTTTATGCAGCTTTTCTTCCTCCTATGGTGGCAGCCCTCTTCGGTTCCAGTCGCCAATTAGGCACCGGGCCGGTCGCGGTTGTTTCCCTGATGTCGGCAGCCTCTCTGGAGCCCCTGGCAACAGCAGGTTCGCAGGAATTCATTGCCTACTCCATTATGCTAGCCTTAGTGGTCGGTATTTTTCAATTCTCCCTGGGCGTGCTGCGCCTGGGTATGGTGGTAAATTTTCTTTCCCATCCGGTTATCAACGGCTTCACCAATGCCGCAGCAATCATTATTGCCTCGTCCCAATTCTCCAAATTCTTTGGCGTCTCTGTGGACAAGGCCCCACACCACTACGAAACCATGGTCCGAGTTGTGCAGGCGGCCTGGGATTACACCCATTGGCCGACCCTGCTCTACGGAATCGGGGCGGTCATCATCATGGTGATGTCCAAGAGGATCAATCCAAAAATTCCAGCGGTTCTTATTGCTGTTGCAATGACCACTCTGCTCTCCTGGGCAACAGGCTTTAATAAAGATGCCCAGGTACCTCTTTCTGCTATTCACTCCCCAGGAATCGAAAAGAAAATTGAAACGTTTAACGAGGTTGTCAGCATAGTCGGTCATCACGGTCGGGAACGGGCAGATCTCGGCAAGGCTGCTGAAGAACTGCATAAGGCGGAACTGGAGGCCCACGATGCACCGCCTCCTCTTGAGCTGCTTCAGATCGAAAATGAAGTCGCCATGCTGACCAGAAAAATGGATCATGCAAAACATGATGCTCATTTGATCCGTACCGAACTCCGACGGATGAAATTTGAGGCTGTGCTGCACGAAGATCAATACACCTTTTATACCAGAGATGGCAGCGATAAAATTCCAGCCGGAATCAAGACCGACGGTCGTACCTGGCGCATCAAGGTCGATGCCTCTCCACTGGATACGAACAAGATCACCCTGATCGGAGGTGGAGCTGTTGTCGGCCAAGTACCGGAAGGATTGCCCTCTTTCAGCCTGCCTGAAATCACCCTAAAAAGTTTAACAAAACTGCTCCCCACCGCGATCATTATTTCTTTGCTCGGTTTTATGGAAGCCATTGCCATTGCCAAGGCTATGGCGGCAAAGACTGGGCAACAGATTGATGCAAATCAGGAACTGATCGGTCAAGGACTGGCGAATATTTTTGGCTCAATGGGACAAAGTTATACCGCATCCGGCTCTTTTTCCCGTTCTGCGGTTAACCTCCAGGCAGGTGCGGTGACAGGTATTTCCTCGGTAATCACTTCCCTGATGGTGGTACTGACCCTGCTGTTCTTCACCCCGCTGCTTTATCATCTGCCCCTGGCCACCCTGGCAGCGGTTATCATGATGGCGGTTATCGGCCTGATCAATACCAGCGGTTTTATCCATGCCTGGAAAGCACAGCGCTATGACGGCATCATTTCGGTGATCACCTTTATGGTCACCCTCTACGCGGCACCCCATTTGGACAAAGGTATTTTGGTCGGTTTTGCTCTGTCTATGGGTGTTTTTCTCTATAAGTCCATGCGCCCGGTGGTTGCCGAACTTTCTCTGAATGAGGGAAACGTCCTCAAGAGCTCTGAGCATTACAGGCTCAAGGGGTGCAGCCATATATCGGTGGTTCGTTTTGACGGCGCACTCTTCTTTGCCAATGCCAGCTATCTTGATGAGCAGGTCGCAAAATTTAGATCCGAGCACCCCGGCTTACGCGCTATCTTGCTGGATGCCAGAGGGATTAATGATATGGATGCCTCTGGTGAAGAGGCACTAGCTATGATTGTGGAGCGTCTGCGTGCGGCTGGTCTGCGTTTTGCTATGAGCAGTGTCAAAGGCCAGGTCATGGCGGTGATGAAACGGACCCATCTGCTTGACAAGATCGGCATAGAGCATATCTATCCGGATACGAAAACAGCTGTTGTCGCCCTGACGGAAGAAATACACAGAGATTCAGATTTACCCAAAGCCTGCTGTCCAGATTGCCCGTTGACGCACTATATCCCTGCTGCCTGATATTTTTTCATAGCAGGCGAGTTGTTCTCCAACAACCTGCTTTTTTAATGTACAGAGAGGTAAAAGACTATGAATAGCACACCCGTCATGAACAAGTCCGAGGTCATTGCCCTTGCCACAGACGGCTCTTCCTATACTGATGGGGCCGTGCAGGAGACAATCTTTCTGGCCCAGGCATGCGGGGCAAGGATTATAGTCCTGCATGTCATCCCTATTGATTCTGGGACCGCTACCGGTGCCCATGCCTCGTCTGCGACCACACGTTTGGAGGCCAGAGCGTACATGGACAACATCAAAAAACTTGCTGATGATAACGAAATCCCCTGCGAAGTCCTCTTTGAGGAGTCGTACCGGCCCGATAAAACCATTGTCGAACTGGCATATAAACATCAGGCAGATCTCCTGATTATGGGACGGCATGGCAAGCAGGGATTGCTCAAATTGCTAGTGGGCAGCATGACGTCTAAAGTTATCGGCCATGGCTTTCCTAAGGTGCTGGTTGTGCCCAAGGATTTTTCCATCGACGGAGATAAAGTACTCCTTGCTGTTGATGGCTCCGAAGCCAGCGAGGCTGCTGCTGACGAAATCATCGGCATGGGGCTTAACTGCACCAACCTGAAAGAGGTCTATGCGCTCTCTGTCACGCCTTCCGAGAGCGGGCTTGAGCAGGCACAAGCCTTAGCGGAAGCTACCTGCACCAAAGGGCGGGAACAGGCACCGTCCGTCAAATTCCATCCCATGTCTTTGGTCGGTAAACCTGCCGCTGATGTCATTGCAAAAGCAGCAGCGGAAAAGGAAGTGGATATGATCCTGATTGGTGGACACGGCAAAGGGCTAACCAAGCTGCTCATGGGCCATGTTACCGAGAAGGTCATTGGCCGAGCTCACTGTGCTGTGCTGGTGATTGAAAAAGAACAATAAGGAGAATATCCCAGATGAGCCTTTCCTCTTGACTTTCTTGACCGGAGAGTTATGAATAAGCACATTCCAAAGATTATCTACTTGGAATCTGTCTTATTTATCTATTAACCTTCGGTGCAGGTTACTCCAGCCGAACCAACTAGAACAACAAGAGGAATCTTCGGGTAATGTTAAAATTAATATTCAAACGAGACATATTTCCTGATGTAATACGAGGGAAAATATAATGAAGTTGCAGTCACTGTTTCCTTTTCTCCGATGGTTTAAGCTGATAACCAAGGAGAGCATCAAAAGTGACCTTATGGCGGGGTTGACCGGTGCGGTCATTGTCTTGCCTCAGGGCGTCGCATTTGCGACCATTGCTGGCCTACCCCCGGAATATGGCCTATATACAGCAATGATTACACCAATTATTGCCGCCCTGTTCGGTTCCTCCTTTCATCTGATTTCCGGGCCGACCACTGCTATTTCCATTGTGGTGTTTTCCACAGTAAGTCATTACGCTGAACCGGGAACCCAAGAGTTTGTCAATATCGCTCTGACCCTCACCTTCCTCGCCGGGATATATCAGCTTGCCTTCGGCCTTGCCCGCCTGGGGAGCCTTGTTAATTTTGTCTCGCATACAGTGGTGATAGGATTTACTGCTGGTGCCGCTATTCTTATTGCCACGAGCCAGCTTAAGCATATAACCGGTATAACGGTCCCAAAAGGAGAATCGTTTTTCCATACTTGGGTTACGTTATTTCAGGGAATAGATGAATTCAATATATTCCTCCTGAGTATCGGGGTAATCACC
Organism: Candidatus Electrothrix aarhusensis; assembly: GCA_004028505.1. GTDB lineage: Bacteria > Desulfobacterota > Desulfobulbia > Desulfobulbales > Desulfobulbaceae > Electrothrix > Electrothrix aarhusensis. The sequence goes on along the minus strand of MTKO01000100.1, from coordinate 21,316 downwards.
CTGATTATATCTCTTCTGTCGAAAAAATTTTTCCCCAAGGCACCGAATTTACTCATTGGCATGGTTGTTGGAAGTTTGCTTGCAGTGCTCCTCAATAAATACAACATGACAGATCCGGGCAGTATCAAACTGGTCGGCGAAATTCCGGCACAGCTCCCACCGTTTTCATCACCTGATTTTTCTTCTGCCACTATCAAAATGCTGGCCTCTGATGCTTTTGCCATTGCCCTGCTGGGTCTGATTGAGGCTGTATCTATCAGTCGAGCCGTTGCCACAAAATCCAACCAGCGCATCAATTCAAATCAGGAATTCATCGGTCAGGGCTTATCAAATATCTGCGGCAGTTTTATGTCCAGCTATGCAGGTTCTGGTTCGTTCACCCGTTCTGGAATTAATTATGAGGCTGGAGCCAAGACCCCGCTTTCCGCGATATTCGCGGCACTTGCCCTGATGTGTATTATCTTGCTCATTGCACCGCTGACAGCCTATCTTCCCATCGCCGCCATGGGCGGAGTTATTCTACTGGTTGCCTATAATCTGATAGATTTTCATCATATCAAGCGAATCATGACATTCAGCAAGCCTGAATCTGCTGTGCTGCTGACTACCTTTTTGGCCACGCTGTTTCTTGAATTAGAGTTTGCCATTTATTTAGGAGTACTGCTTTCTCTGATTCTTTTTCTTGCCAAAACCTCAACTCCAGAAATCCTCACGATCTCTGTTGATGAGGACAACAGCGAGAGAAGGCTCATTGAGACAGCTCAGAAACCGCTGCGGCAATGTCCACAACTAAAAATCATCAAAATCAACAGATCTATCTATTTCGGTTCAATCAATCATATCCAGAATCACATTGCAGAAATATCGGACAACGAGGGAATATACAACATTCTCATTATTGCCACCGCCATCAACCTGATTGATCTGGCCGGTGCTGAAGCCTTGATTGCGGAAAACAACCGGCTGAAAAATATAAACGGCGGCCTGTATTTTGTAAACATGAAGGCCTCCGTCTATAAATTTGCTACGGAATCAGGCATTATTGAAGATATCGGACCGGATCATTTCTTTGAACATAAACGCCATGCCATTGCAGCGATCTACAAGAATATAGACAGCAATAAATGCTCAACCTGTCAAGTACGGCTCTTCAAAGAATGCCGAGAAGATATACAGGCTTGAGTTCAATATGTTCTAGTAACTTGATTTTATAAACTTGGTACAAACAAGCAGTAAAGCCCTACGGCGGTCCCACAACCATCAGGAACCGCAGTCCTATTTTCATTATCAGAGAGGATACAGACATAATGACAGAGCATAATACACGACTGATGGGCGAAGCTGAAGTTATCGCCCTTGCCACGGACGGTTCTTCGTACACAGATGGGGCCGTGCAGGAAACGATCTTTTTGGCTCAGGGATGCGGAGCAAAGATTGTTGTCCTGAATGTGATCGCCGTTGATTCGGCATCAGTGACCGGCCTTCGCACCTCTTCCATGAATGTACCCCAGGACGTGGCTGATTATCTCGATAACATCAAGAATATGGCCGAAGACAGCGGCATTGAGTGCGATATTGTTATTGAGGAGTCATACTACCGACCTGAGAAGACCATTGTCGACTTGGCGTACAAACACAACGCGGATGTCCTAGTTATGGGCCGGCATGGCAAAAGGGGCCTACTGAAGCTGCTTGTAGGTAGCATGACCTCCAAGGTCATCGGGCAGGGCTTTCCTCAGGTACTGGTGGTTCCTCACGAGTGTTCTATCAAAGGAGAAAGAATCCTGGTAGCGACCGACGGCTCGGAGGCCGTTATAACAGCGGTTGAAACGGCTATCAACATGGGGAAGAACTGCTCCAACCTGAGAGAGATCCATATTCTTTCCGTGGCAAGTTCCGAAGACGAGCTTGAAAAGTCCAAGGCCTTAACGGAAACGGTTTGTGCTCAAGGACGAGAACAGGCACCGTCAGTAGACTTTCATCCCTTAGCCGTAGTCGGAAAGCCTGCTGCTGATGTCATCGCGAAAACAGCAGAGGAGAAGGAGGTGGATATGATTCTCATCGGCGGGCATGGCAAAGGGTTGTCTAAATTACTCATGGGCCATGTGACCGAGAAGGTCATAGGCAAGGCCCACTGTGCTGTGCTGGTGCTTGATAAAAAGAAGGGAGAGGAGGAGAGTATTCCAGAAAGCGGCGAATAACCTCTGATCATCAGAGAACAGTACACTCTCCCGCCGGCGGCGAATTAAACCCGGCGGGGTCTGTTTTTCAACTCCGCCCTGTGATATTGACACGCGTACTTTTTTAAGGTCAGGGGATATTTAAGTTGAGTTTTCAGATGCAACATGTTTCTATCTTTTATATTGAAATAATAATGAATTATTCTTTGATGTGGGGAATACGGCGGGAAAGGAAAACTGACGGACTGCCTAACTGCTAAAGCAGAAGAAAATAAAGAAGGTAAGAATATCAATAATCCGACTTCTAGTAAGGAAAACCTAAATGATTGAACCTTTCCAATCTCACTATAATAATAGAAAAAAATCATCATCGTGTTGGTTTAACAAATCATCAGATTTGCATGCTTCAGCAGGAGCTCTTTGGGTAGCTATGTCCGATAACGACGGGCAATATCAAGAAAAGCTGTCACTTGGTTCAGGCTTTTCTATGGGAGTAGCATGCTGGCCAGTTTATAAAATGCTTTTTGGTATGTCCATTGAGCTGATTCTTAAAGCCATTATTGTGGAGTCTGGAAAAAATTTTGTATTTACAAACGATCTTGTCGATTGTGCAAAAAATGCAGACTTTCCTTTAACTGATGAAGAAAAGAATATTCTTCATCTTTTGACAGAATGTATAACTTGGGATGGAAGGTATCCTGTCACTGACGACAAGCAAAAACAACATCTTGAAACGTATTGCAGATCAGAACTTAATCTTGATAGTTCTCAAGAAAAAAATGAGCTGTTCTTCATTTCAAACAATGAATCTTCATTAAAATGGGAAAAACTTAATGCCCTTAGAAATAGAATGATTGTTCAATACACAAAACTTTCCCGTATGCCTGCCGAATAAGACATGCATCTTGCATTCGGGGAATACTGCGAAGAACGAAATAAAAACAGAGCTGTAAGTACAGCCGTAAAACCGGCCCTAGGCTTCTTAAACCAGTAAAGTCAGCAAACAACAAAATTATTATGTCGGAAAAAATAACACTACTGTTCCAAGATGAAGAGCGAAAAGAAATATTCCAAAAAAAATTCAGCGCATATCCATTCCCTAATGTTGGAGAAGAAATTGTATTTGGAAATGCCGTATATAAAGTTCTGAAAAAACAGCATCATTTTGATGACAATTTCGATCCTTATGGTTTTTTTGATGGACCAACAATCATTTTCACCCTTTCCCAAATAAATATTATGGAAGACTTCCCACTTCCCAAAAGTGAGAAATAACAAAAGGAGTAGGTACTTACACACACCATCTCCCTCTCTCGTCCTCCTGAAAATCAGTCCCAAAAAACGTGGTACTCATGAATGTTTGGGATAAAATGATACTTCAGAATCTTATATAGAAAAATGCCCTCCAATAACCCAAAAGTCGCTATCGCGGTGCAAAAAACCTATGCAGAAACAGAAAAATTAAAACAGCAGGGGCAGGCCAAGATGCTTCGAGGAACCGACGATCTAGTGAAGGAACCGAGACCCCTAGGCACAGCCTCGCAAGTGTACAACACAGCAAAAAAACTCTACAAAAAAATTCAACGCGATAGATATAAACAAAACGTAATTATCAAACTACTTAACAAGTTCATTATTATATTCAGCTTGATTATTATTGAAGCCATTATAGTTATTTTATACTTCAAACTGTTGAAGTTAATAGTAAAACCATTTGTAGGAATAGTAAAAATGCTGTTCCCATTCGTATAAGAGATCTATCAATAAGGATCCTTGATTGCCCTCTGTGAATGTCAGTTATATGTATCCCAAAAATTTGTATAACAAACAGAGCACTGTCGATAAATCACAACATTTGCACTGCATATAATGCGGTGTCTAAATGGAAAAAAGCCGAAGATGCCTGTCGAAAAGCTCTGAAAATCAATCCTGACTATCCACAGGCGAAAAATAATTTACAGACAGCTGTTTTAGGAAACAGCTCTGCCGATGAGAAATGATGTATGGCGTGTGCTCAACAATCAGCCGATGCTCATAATCCGAGCGGCCCCCTGCCGACAATAACCGACACGCTTCTACTACGCAAAAAAGAAATAAGACTTAAGACTTATGCAGGCAATGCTTCTGGCTGCCGGATTCGGCACCCGTTTACGTCCCTATACCCTTGTTCGTCCCAAGCCGCTCTTCCCGGTCTGCAATGTTCCTCTGCTCCATATTCTGCTGGATAAACTAGTTGCACTGGGCTGTGAACGCATCGTGGTCAATTGCCATTATCTTCCTGAACAAATTAAGGCGGCTGTTGCAGAAAGGCCGGAAGTCATCCTCCAGTACGAAACAGAGGTGCTGGGCACCGGCGGCGGACTGCGCAAAGCTCTGGAGCATTTCCAAGATGGGTCAGATGAGCCTGTGTTGGTAATAAACGGAGATATCTTCCATGATATTGATCTGTCCCGTCTCATTAAGGCACATGCTGCCAGCAAAGATGCCGTCACGATGGCACTCCACGACTATCCTCGTTTTAATTCCGTTCTGATTCAGCAGGATCGGGTACGGGATTTCCTGTCGAGTAAAGAAGTTATCGGTAAAATCAAGGAAGAAGGTGCTGAAGAGCAAACCCTATTGGCTTTTACCGGGATTCACCTTGTGAACCGAGCAGTCCTAGAGGCAATTCCTTCAGGATGTTTTTTTCATATTATTGATCTGTATCGAGAACTGGCTAAGGCAGGAAAAATAGGCTGCACACGGATTGACGGCAGCTTTTGGCAGGATATGGGGACACCAGATGATTATCTGGATCTCCACCGTCATCTGCTCTCCTCACGGACACCATTCTGGCAAATCCATGAAAGCGCAGTTATAGGGAACAACGTGCAGTTTAAAGATTGGGGAGCTGTCGGGCCTGGGGCTGTGATCGGTGACGGAGCGCAACTTTCTCGGTGCGTAATCTGGGAAGGTGCTAAAATCGTTGCGGATGCAGAGCTGGCAGATGAAATAATCGTTCCTGCTGCGACCTGAAGCTCGTTCCTTACAACAAGCGCCTGATTAAGTTATTATCAAACGGAACAGCGGCTTGTAAAATCAACAAGGCTGCTGCACGGTCGTACAGCAGCCTTTGTCGTTATTCCTGACTACGTCCGTCCTTGGCCTTGATAAACCGCATTTTCAGTTCATAAAGAACCCTGTCCATCAGCTCCTGCTCGTCCTTTTCAAGATTGCCCTTGGTTTTCTCTTCTAGCATAACCAAGGTATCAATGCTGTTCCGGACAAGCTCAAGATCCATGCTCTTCTGCCCTGTCTCAGGATGAGGCAAGGCACCGAGATGAAACAGGGCTGTGGTATTCAGGGAAAGAATCAAGGATATAAAGGAAACCGCAGGCATCACGCATTTCCCGTCCCTGTTTTTCACCCTTCCTTCAGGACATTCGCAATTTTTTTCTTGGTCATTCATTACGTTATGCAGAGTTAAGGTTTATCAGGAGCGGGGTGTGTTCCCCTCATCCCCTTTCTTGATTTGATCCCAAACAAAAGATCAAGATATGTAAGCGGGTAATTCCAGAGCCATAGCATCATCAATATGCTCCAGCTCCTTAACAGTGGCAAGAAGTTCCTTGTTCACCGGCTGATCGGTGTTCAGTAAAATCACATTACGGCTGGAGGTTTCTTCCTGCCCGACAACCATTTTGGAAATATTCACGCCGCCCGCACCTAGGGTGGTCCCTAATGCACCGATAACACCAGGCACGTCTTTATTATGGACCAGAAGCATAGGACCAGCAGGCAGGGCCTCAAGACGGAACGAGTTAAAGCGGACTAGGCGAGGCTCTTTGGTGCCGAAGACAGTTCCGGCCAGCATATTTTCGCCTTCAGTAGTTTTTACCGTCATCCGCACCAAGTTGGTAAAATCCGCACTCCGACTGCTCTTGGATTCAACCACCCGAATGCCCCGCTCTTCAGCAATCAGAGGGGCATTGACAAAGTTCACTGCATCCTGGAGGATGGGGGTGAAAAGACCTTTCAGAAAAGCCACGGTGACAGGGTTGGTATCCTCTTCAGCAAGGTCTCCACTAAACTCCAAGTTAACCTCCTGAACCCCGCCCTGAGAGATCTGCATATGGAGACAGCCCAGCATTTCGCCAAGGGTGATATAGGGGCCGATCTTTGCCAAGACCTCATCACTGACTGAAGGCACGTTGACTGCATTACGGACAGAGCCTTTAAGCAGATAATCAGCCATCTGTTCAGCAATAGCCACAGCCACATTTTCTTGAGCTTCAGCTGTAGAAGCACCCAGATGAGGTGTGCAGATAAAATTATCCAACCCCAGCAGAGCGGTGGCTTCCAAGGTGGTCGGTTCTTTTTCAAAGACGTCCAGGGCTGCTCCGGCAATTCGTCCTTCCTTCAAAGCTGCGTACAGGGCTTCCTCATCCAAAACACCGCCTCGGGCACAGTCGACAAACATGGCCTCTTTTTTCATCGCGGCAAAGAATTCCGTGGAAAGAATATGGTGCGTGTCCTTGGTCAGAGGAGTATGGACAGAGATATAATCAGCCCGCGCAGCCAGTTCAAGCAAATCCACCCGCTCTACCCCGAGCTTCTGAACCAGCTCATCAGGCATAAAGGGTCATAGGCAATGACCTTCATTTTCAGGCCTTGGGCCCGGTTGGCCACGATGGAACCGATTCGTCCGATCCCGACAATACCCAAAGTCTTGCCAGTGACCTCACGACCCATAAAACTCTTCTTTTCCCATTTTCCCGCCTTCATGGAAGCCGTTGCCTGGGGGATATTTCGGGAAAGGGACATCATCATGGAGATAGCATGCTCAGCCGCTGTGGTAGCATTGCCGTCTGGGGCATTCATGACCACGATTCCCTTTTCGCTGGCTGCCGGGATATCTACGTTGTCCAGCCCGATACCGGCCCGTCCCACCACTTTTAACTTTGTTGCGGCCTCAATGATATCTTTCCGTACCTTAGTAGCACTACGGATGACCAAGCCATCGTAATCCGAAATAATCGCTTTAAGTTCTTCTGGTGGCAGTCCGGTGTTTACATCCACCTCTAACCCAGCATCTTTCAGAATTTTTTCACCGATGGGCGCCAGGTTATCACTGATAAGCACTTTCATATTTTTCCCCTTAATACTCCGTTCCTTAGTTCAAATGAATATATAATATTAACAAAAAATGTTGATTTTTAAATACAAAGCTTGCACTATAACGAGATTCATACAGCCCGACAATATTAAAATTACAGAGGTCGATGCCCGCACCTGTTCAATACACCTGTTCAATACAATGACTACTGCGCAATACTATCGCAGAAATAATATACAAGGAGTACCTCATGACAGAAGTTCGTGTCCGTTTCCCACCCAGCCCTACCGGTTATCTCCACATCGGCAGTGCCCGCACCGCCTTACTGAATTGGCTCTGGGCCAAAAAAAATAACGGTAAGCTCATCCTGCGGATTGAAGATACCGACGTTGAGCGTTCTACCCAGGAGTCTATTGAAGGAATCATAGACGGTCTGCAATGGCTGGGTCTTGATTGGGACGAAGGCCCCTATTTTCAAACCGAATTTGCTGAGGATCACCGAAAAGCAGCAGATCAGCTGCTGGAATCCGGCCATGCCTATAAATGCTTCTGTACCAAAGAAGAGCTGGAAGAAAAACGGGAAGCTGCCAAGGCAGCTAAAAAGGAATTCGGCTATGACGGCACCTGTCGTAACCTGAGCCCGGAACAGGTGGCAGAAAAAGAAGCTGCTGGTCTCACCTCAGTTGTTCGCTTCAAGGTACCTGAGCAGGAAGGCAAGCTGGCGTATCATGATGAGGTACTGGGGACCATTGAGCGAGCCTATGACGATATCGAGGATTTTGTCATTGTCCGCTCCAACGGCAAACCCCTCTATATGCTCTGTAATGTGGTAGATGACATCAGAGATCGGATCACTCATATCATTCGGGGCCAGGATCATATGAGCAACACCACCCGCCAGGTCCTGCTGTATCAGGCTCTGGATGCTCCTCTCCCTGTTTTTGCCCATATGCCCCTGACCTTGGACCTGCAAAAACGCAAAATCTCCAAACGCAGCCACGGCGAGTTGGTTTCTGTCCAATTTTACCGAGAAAAAGGTTTCATTCCTTGGGCCTTATGCAATTTTCTCGCCCTTCTCGGCTGGAATCCAGGCACAGATCAGGAAATCTTCAGCCGGGAAGAGCTGATTGAGACCTTCAGTCTGGATCGCATCAGTAAAGTAAATTCGGTATTCAATCACCGCAAAGGTGACCCCAAATTCTTTACTGATCCCAAGCTGATTTCCGTTAATGAGCAGTACCTGCGATCAATGGAGCTTTCCGCCCTGGCAGAGCTGGTGAAGCAGGATTTCATGCAACAGGATATCTGGGATTCTACCTATGAAGGCGATAAAAAAGAGTGGTTTTTGACCACCTTGGATCTGATCCGGGATCGCTTTCATACGGTGCGTGATTTTGCCACCTTGGGCCGGGCCTATTTTGCTGATGATTATGCAGTGGAAGAAAAACCGCTCAAAAAAAATGTCCTCAAGCATCCGGACCTCAAGACCTGGATGCCCATGCTGGCCGAACGCTTTGCCAGCATGGATGATTTTAACAAGGAGACCAGTGAAGCTGCGGCCCGTGAACTGGCGACAGAGCTGGACATCAAACCGGGTATTCTGATTAACGGAATGCGCACCATACTTACCGGCCAATTAGCCGGACCGGGTATGTTTGATATTCTCATCGCCTTGGGCAAAGAGCGGGTCGTCAAACGATTACGTGACATCTCTCCTCTCTACGAGGAGTAAAACTAGGATCATATCCGTGCCTTCCCCTGCTCTTTCCGACGAGATAGAGAAAATATCAATCCCTACTTCATATGATAAATCATCTGCTCCTGTTGACTCTTGGGAGCAGATTGCATACCATCAAATAGGTGAAGGGATCTCTTCGAGCGGGGGATATCCCCTCCTTCAAAAATGGCTTCAGCGAGTCTCCTGTTAACAATCTAACATCTTAAAAAAAGTGATATTTGCTGTCAGATTTTGTATCGTCATTCTTTCGTTTGCTCTTTTCTTCTCTACAGTCGGGCCAACGTCAGCAGCCGACAATGAAAAGGTCATTGCCTTTGCACAGGATACTCTGGCCAATGACTACCGCAAAGCGCAAGTCTTTGAGGCGCGTGATGCTGTTGTTCAGCATTCAGGACTGAGGTTCACCTACTCTAATGCAAACGGGCAAACCTCACTTCTGATTCGTCAAATAGAAAAATTCATCTCCGCCAACGTCGACATACTCATCGTGGGGACCAATGATCCTGAAGCTGTTGTTCCCGTTATCACAAAAGCGCACCAATTAGGTATCCCGATCATCATTCTCGACAGAGGAATTAAGAGTACAGCCTACACCACTTTTATTAATTCGGATAATCTCAAAATCGGAGAAATAGGCGCTCAATATATTGCTGAACAGATGAAGGGCAAAGGAACTGTACTGCTTTTTGAGGGCCTGCAAAAGACGGACGTAACCCAGTTGCGCAACAAGGGGTTTCTTGATGCGATGAGTAGCCACAAGGAGATCAAGGTCATCAGAAGAATAGGAAACTACCTGCGCAAGGATGCTATTCTTGAGATGGAAAAACTTATTGAGAAAGGCATTCACATTGATGCAATATTTTCTGAAAGCGACAGCATGCTCAGCGGGGTGCGTTCCGTTTTGCATCGTCACGGGCTCGATCCCAAAAAGATTTTAATGATAGGTTGCGATTATACTTCTGAGGCCCGTGAAGCAATTCGCCAAGGAACCCAAACTGGCTCAATTCTCTTCCCCTTGGGCGGTCGTCAAGCTGTTCAGACCGCTCTGGAAATCCTGAAAGGAGAAAAGGTGCCCAAGCATATCTCTCTCCCGATCAAGTTGGTAACTCGCAAAAATATTGATGAGATATCTCCAATCTTCTAGCCTCATGAAATATATTGATTCACTCCACACCTCCTTGTTATCGTTTACTGCTTTTCCAATTTATTTCAGCTCATACTCTGCATGCATGCCCTTATTCGGGACGCTCTACTTCTTTTTAAGAAGACAGAATATTTCCTGTACATAAGTCATCTCGTAACAGGAAGACATGTCAAAGCAATACTGTTTATTTCTCAAGAAAAAGCTCAGAGGAGAGAATTTAACCAGCAAACTCTCTCTGCTGGTTGTCATTGGTGTTCTCGCTTCGGTCAGTGTTCTGGGCTGTTATTTTGACTCCTTTCTGGAGGCAACCTTTCTCGAAGATGCAAAAAGTCGTATTTTATACGGATTCCAAAGACTTTCCACGGATTTAGAAGAAGAAACAGAGGAGCTGAAAGAAGGGATCTTTTTTGTCCGGAACGATGAAAATTTCTTGGCCTCTGTCGATTTGATCAATAATTATCAAGATAAAAAACACTATAACGCTATTCTTCTTGACGAAGAAAAAAAAATCATTGCTCAACAACTGCTCAATCGGGTTAAGCTTTCCCTTAATCACTTCATAACACTTTACGATAAAAATGAAGAGCTGATCGCCTTTGTCGAACATAAACCCGACGGATATTATCTTTATTTCGTCTCATATGAGGAGGGGCATAAGATATTATATAGTCGACATGAAGACGAGCAGCTTTTTGCCAAATCCCCCTTCCCTGAATGGCTCCCTGTGGTTTTCCAACACCAGGTCTATTATTCCAACGAAGACGCACAAAAAGGCGCTATCACGTATCATATATATAACGGAAAAATACTCACTACTTCTCATGTAAGCATATTTGATGACAAGCAAGGAAGTATTCTCATGCATATTGAAATGTCCCATCTTTTTGATGATGAATATTTCAAAAAAATTTCTGACGATCTTGGTCTTATTATTAGGTACAGCACTGAAAAAAAAATACAGCCCATACTCACCTGTTAACCATACATGACGTCAATGAGCTGCATGTGACGCAGGGAGAAAGGGCCTATTTCAGCACTGCGCGAATCAGTATTACATCACGAGCAAGTTATGAAAAGACCTATTTTTATTACAATATTGCTCTGGACAAGAAAAAACTACTGACAACTTTAGCAAAAAATAGACAGCAATTTTTTGTGATTATTTTCTTTGTCACTCTCTTGGTTTTGATCATTTTACGTATTATCTTTTTCAAAACGCTTATCTCTCCTCTTGACCTGTTGATGGAACAGATCCGCAAAATTGAAAAACAAAATTACGAGCAATCCCTAAGCGTTCAAACAGGGGATGAACTGGAGGAGATATCTAAAAACATCAATCAGCTTGCTGAAACTGTTCAAGATCGTGAACGAGCGCTTCTGACATCTCAGAAAAAACTTGAGTACCTCTCGCTTCATGACTCACTGACAGCTCTTCCAAATAGAAGGCTCTTTATCCGACGCCTGCAGCAGGCGATAAGAAAGGCCCGACGCAATTGCTCGCAGCTCGCAGTGTTATTTCTCGATCTTGATGAGTTTAAACAGGTGAACGATACATTAGGCCACGATATCGGTGATCAACTTTTGACAGAAATAGCCTTACGTCTGACCGAGAGTCATGAATTTAACCCTCTTATAACAGCGCGGCTCGGTGGAGATGAATTCACTATACTTCTTGATAATGTTGCGGGAAAAAATGATATTGCGGCTACAGCCGATCAATTACTGAAAATCTTTCGCGCACCCTTTACCTGCTCTGGGTATAAACTCAGTACAACCGCCAGTATCGGCATAGCACTCTGTCCTGATGACGGTCAAGACCCTGTAACCCTCATCAAGCATGCAGACATGGCTATGTATCAGGCTAAAGAAACCGGGCGCAACCATTATAGCTTTTTTTCCGCAGAGCTTGCTGCTAGTCTCAAGAGACGCATTGATCAAACGAATGCTTTGAAAAAAGCCGTGCGTGATTGTGACGAGTTTCATCTGCTTTATCAGCCAAAAATATGTTTACGAACAGGCAGGGTGGAAAGTACGGAAGCCCTGGTACGCTGGCAAAGTGCTTCATTGGGCTTTGTATTGCCTGATCAGTTTATTCAGTTGGCAGAAGAATCTAACCTTATCATTCCTCTAGGCGAATGGATTATTGACCAAGCCTTTCGAGACTTTATATCCTTTCAGCAAAACGGCTCTCCGGTAAAAAAAATATGTGTTAATGTTTCTGGAATACAGCTCATAAACAGCGATATCGTATCGACCGTACAACAGGCTATCAAACGAACCGGCATTCGACCGGAGCAGATTGAACTGGAGATAACCGAAGGTTCTCTGGCCACCAAGGAGAAAAAAGCTCTTCAAGCCCTAGATCGTCTCCGGGCAATGCATATCGACCTTGCAATAGACGACTTCGGTACCGGCTATTCCTCTATGAGCTACCTCCAACACCTCCCGGTCACTCGCCTAAAAATTGATAAGTCATTTATAGATAATCTAACCACTTCAGAAGAAAGCAACGCCATTGTGCAGGCAATTATAGCCTTGGCTAAGACTTTTCATCTGCACATTACGGCAGAAGGCGTTGAAACAGAAGAACAGGTTAAATTTCTTCGTAAAGCAGGATGTGATGAGATCCAAGGATATTTTTATGCCAAGCCGCTCTCCGATGAAGAGTTTCTGCTATTTTCCTCCACATTCACGGCAGCTCTGTCTTGATTTTAGCAATTTTTTCCAAGGCCACTATCATACTCCTGCGCAATTGTTCGACCCTTTTCAGTAAATAAGGTTCTGTTGCAGTATGCCGCATATCTTTCAAAAGCAGCAGGGTTCCAAAGTTGCTAAATTCGACCTTCTCTGTAAGAAAATTATGGATGGGTAGTTCAATTCTGAGAAAGGATTCTTTGGGAATTGGAGAAATCTTGTCTTTATCTTCTGCCCAGCTGAACCTTCGCCGCGACCTTCCCGTACTAACAGCAGGCTGTTGCTCAATAAAATGAAATTCTGCATAATCAAATTCCAGCAGATCTAAAGAGACACAGACAGCCTCCCAAAGTGTCTCTGGGTCACAAGCCGAAGCAATCCTCCGCTGATGCTGAAAAAAAAGACGCCGCTGGATACTGAGCCCCGTCTCATCGGTCAAATCACGAGCCCACGATGCGACATCATGGATATTGAGCAGTTTAGAGTCGCTGAGATAACGGAGCAAACCTACCAGACCGATCCCGAGAACAAAAAGAATGAGTGCTGAAGTGTCATTCTGGGCATGAACAAGAAGCATGGAAGAAATTCCCAGCAAAACCGTCAATACATAGAGACTCAATACGGCTCGGCGATGAGTAAAGCCGAGTTTGACCAATCGGTGATGAATATGTTTATTATCCGGCTGAAACATACTCTGACCGTTGATGAATCGTCTGAGTGGTGCCCATAGGGTATCCGTCAGCGGTACGCCAAGGGCAATAATCGGGATCAACATGGCTGTGGCCACTTGTCCTTTGATCGTACCTCCAACACTCAGAGCAGCCAAACAGTAGCCGAGGAAATAACTGCCGCTGTCTCCCATAAAAATAGAGGCCGGATAAAAATTATAACGCAGAAATCCAACCAGAGCACCAGCCAAGGCTGCAAAAGCAAAAGCGGCTGTGAGCCGCCCATTCACTGCGCAAACAAAAAGCATAGAAAGCGAGACAAAGAGACAAATCCCTGCGGCAAGGCCATCCAGCCCGTCTATCAGATTAATGGCGTTAATAACAAGGAGAAACCAGAAGACTGTCAGAGGGAGGGAAAGAAATCCGATGGAAAAGTCTGCCCCGAATGGGGTCGTGACAGTAGTAATTTGAAAACCACAAGTATAAACAAAAAGAGCAACCAGCAGCTGGCCGAATATTTTGGACAAAAAACTGAGTTCTCGTACATCGTCCAACAGTCCGAGCAGAAAGATAAAAAGTGCTCCGGTAACAAAACAGAGGTTGCTGTTGTCGGCAAAAAAATACTGCGCTGCGACGCTATACTTTCGAAATACAAACAAAAACAGAAAGGGAAGAAGGAAACTTACAAAAAGAGCAACTCCTCCGATCCGAGGAATTCTTTTGGTGTGCATCTTGCGTGCTGACGGTTTATCAGTCAAGTCGAAATGCAAAGCCAGTTGGCGGACAGCTGGCGTTAGCGCCAAAGCAATCAGACACGCTGCGACAAAAATAAACAGTAGAGTGGTCATTCAGATCAACTTTCTTAATGCGTGGCGGAGATCATTGACCTATTGTCGCGACAGTCGCTACGAGTAAACATACCTCTAAGTAAGGCCCACCAGACAACTAAAATGAAACAGAAAGCATTTCACCAAAGGTAATAATTCCTCGAACCATTTCTAAACTCTTGGCACTCTCCATAGCTTCGTCAAAGGTATCCAGCGTAAAGCGATGAGAGATTAAGTCCGAGACTATAATCGCCTCTTCCTTGATCAATTGCAGACATTTTGTAAAGTCAGCCGGAGTAGAAGCATAGGTCCCGGTTAAAGTAATTTCCTGATGATGAAGCCAACGGGGGTCTATCTTCACCTCAGTATCTGAAGCAGCGCCGAATATATTGCACACACCACCCTTGGCCACCAATTTGAGACATTCCTCAATCACATCAGGAATACCGATGGAAATAATAACCACATCAGCACCTCGTCCATTCGTGATACGCATCACCTCGTCCTGGAGCTTACCTGATGCCGAGTTAATCAGATGATCGGCCCCCATTTGCCCGGCCATGGACAAACGCATATCGACAATATCAGCTACTATCACTTCGCAGCCGGACCATTTGGCCGTTTTCAGGTGCATTAAACCCATAGAGCCGCCACCGATAACCAGCACAGTCTGCCCCTCTTTCATCCTGTTGGCCCGAGCTGCGGCAAAGGTGCAGGAAAGGGGTTCGGCCATCACGGCATCTTCAAAGGAAATCTCATCGTCAAGCCTGATCAGCCCGCCAACATCAATTATTTCTTTCGGAACCCGTACATATTCGGCAAAAGCCCCGTCCAGACCATGCCCGAGCCCTGTGGCTTTTTCACAGAGGTTATAGCGTTTCTGAAGGCAGTAATGGCATTCTCCGCAAACCGCCATGGGATACACCGCAACAGGATCTCCCACGGCAAAGCCCTGAACCCCATCTCCGACTTCACTGATTTCACCAGATATATCGTGACCAAGGACAGCGGGTAAATCTTCCGTCAAGCCTTGGCCGAGCATGGTTTTAACATCTTTTCCGCAAATTCCGGCAACTTTTGTTGCAACAACAACTTCGCCTGGACCGGCAACCGGATCAGCGTAATCTTCAATACGAATATCATCGGCACCGTAAACAACAGCAGCTTTCATAATTAAACGGTTAGGCGTTGAAGGTTCAGGAGTGAAAGGCTCTGATTTCAGAAAGCCTTAAGAAAAAATTATATACTCATGAAATAAGATAACCAAAGCAGACTGGAAATTCAACAGGAATTGAGTCGGGGGGCAGGTGAGAAAATTATTTTGACAGAAACAAGAAAGACGCTTCAGAATATACATTCCGAAGCGCCTTATATTTCATGGGGTGAACGATGGGACTTGAACCCACGACCTCCGAGGCCACAACCCGGTGCTACCACCAGCTGAGCTACGCTCACCACAATCAAATTTGTTGTGAAAGGCTATATACCCTTTCAGAAATATTTTGGCAAGAGGAAAGTCAAATTCCAATCAAATGCCAGGCAAATTTTAGTTAAGTTCCTTATTGCAATGCTTGCATACCTTGGCACGGGCTTGATTAATTCCGTACAATAAGGACATTCACGCAGGAAATGACTCGTCAGAACCTTATGGATGGCCATATTAATGTCCTGCTCCAGATGGGTACTGGAAAAGTCGTGATTCCGGAGTACCTCGATACAGGCGAGATCATTAAGCTCGGGTAATAAAGCTGCGGCCCGCTTCCGGTCATCGACATTGGCGGCATTATCCGTGAGCAGAAAGAGCACCGGCTCCAGATCATTGGTCTCAACACAGGTGTCCAGTTTTGCAACAGCCACTTTTTCTGCTTTATACCTAGCGTTCTGCTCCTTCAAGGCCTCGACATCAACAATACTGCCGGTAAACGCTGCCGCACCGGCAACCATCATATTATAGCTTTCTTTGCTGTTGGGGATCTCCATGTACCGATAGGAGCCCGAATGGCCGTATTGATTTTCAATGTACTCCCAACCCTTTGCAAACAGGGAGCATTCATCGTTGAGACAGATAAACAGAAATTCAGAGCCCCAGCCGAGGCCATCGCCTACGTGCATGGGTGGTGCATAACAGAGGGTCAGCTCTGTATCACAATGGGGGCAAGTATGTTTTTCTTCAAGATAGGCAAGTGCTCTTTCCAGCATATGTTAACTCCGACAGTGAGATATTATTATAAGTATATTAAGAGGATTCGTGACGTATCATTGCCCGTTCACGGACGATGCGGCAGGCGGCTCATGTTGTTGCGCCCCGCTAAACTGCGGGTTCTGCTGCTTATGTCAAGAAGGTCCTGTTCCGTTAAATGCACGAAAAAGAAACAGACTGACAAGGCCGACCAAAATGAAAAGCAAAAAGGTGTCTAGGTTGAATTTTTTCTTCATCGCTCTTTTTGATATCAAAATTATACGCTATATCGGCCCAAAAGACGAACAGCTTTTACAGCTTTTCATGCCGCTGTAAAATTAAGCACGAACTGACCCTGCGTCAACAGCAATATCCTCTTCTGTGCGCGGTTGCTTCCTTTACGCTTTTTAAATAATCGCCCCCAGCACCTCATCCACAGCCTTGGCCTGCTCCATACGATTACGGAGAAAGGGCTCTGTTAGATGCTCGCCATTCCGCTCCATCAGCCTGCACAGCTCCTGAATTCCCTTCTGGTCACCCTTATCCGCAACAGAAACCACTCGGCGCAAAGAGGCTGCAAAATCATGAACAATTTTACGACTCTCACCTGAGGTAGACATGATCTCTGCATAGGTTCTTGGATTCTGCGAATGCACACGGGCCATAGCAAGGATGGGATAGAGCGAGGTCAGCGTGCAGTGGGAAGACAAATCCTCAGCAGTGATTCCGTTTTCTTCCAGGGTCATGGCCAAGGCCACAGAAATGATTGTAGGCAGCTTCTGCCCGATCCCCATCAATAAATCATGTTTGGTTGCTGAATCCTGATAAATGCTTGCGCCGTGCTTATACAAAAAGGCCTCAAACTCAGAGCAGAATTTTCCGCTGCGCCCGGTGCGAACCACGATGGCATTTTTATCCTTCATGGTTGCCGCCTGGGCCCCAGAGATTATGAACCAGCATGATCTCCACCCCTGAGCCTGTCACCTCCAATGCTGTTTCAACGGTGGTTTCCGACTCGCCAGCCAGCAGAATCAGGGCCTTGCCGTCCTCGATCAGGGGGCCGTATTGCCGCACGGTGTCCGCTGTAAAGGAAATAGGCACGCAGACCACTACCACGTCAACCTGAGGGATCATTTCCTCCGGCCGGAGTTCGGTACTACGCCCGGTCATGAGAGTACGATAGCCTTCATGCTCCAAACGCTCGGCAAACCAGTCGCTCATAGCCCCGGTGCCGATAAAACCGAACGAACCGATGTATTTTGGCCGCATATCCACGCGAGGAAAGCAACCGAGCAGGCGCATGCAGTTACGCTGTCCGACAATCCGCTCCTCTATACAGGCGACAGCCTCCTGCATGGCCCGGTCTTCAATATGCCTTCCGCCTCAATATAAA
This sequence comes from Candidatus Electrothrix aarhusensis, assembly GCA_004028505.1. GTDB lineage: Bacteria > Desulfobacterota > Desulfobulbia > Desulfobulbales > Desulfobulbaceae > Electrothrix > Electrothrix aarhusensis. The sequence continues at coordinate 3,398 of MTKO01000100.1, read as the reverse complement.
TTTGCAGCTTCTGGGATTTAACATCATTTTCCGAACTCATGTCCAGAATGTTGATGCCGTGGCGGGAGAATTCCCCGAGAATATCTACCAACAGCCCTACCCTGTCGTCAAGCGGCCCAGTGATAAAAGTGGTAGCATCATAGCCTGTAGGCCTTGCTATCTCGCGGCCCAGAACGGCATAACGGGTTCTATTATGCGGGGCTACCTCTCGCTCAATGATGTACAAACCCAAGGCATCCAGCAACTCGGCAGTGGCAATAACGCCATGGCTCCTCAAACCCTGTTTTTGAATTCGGCGAACGGCCTGTTCCATATCATGGACACTTGTCAGGGCAGCATCAGGAAAAGTTCCGCAGATGTACTCCTCGCATTGACGGAACACGGCTCGCTTACCCAGCAGGACTTCAATTTCTTCCATCCGCATATCCGGGGCAAACACACCAAGGGACAGATTGGCGGGCAGGACGATATTATCCAGCCAATACCCCTCCCTTACCTGCTCGAACAGGCGAAAATACTGTTTATTTTCACCCTGCCGGGTGTTGAATATTGGAATAACAACCCGATCAACCTCCTGTGCGATAAAGGCCTCCACGAGTCCGGCGGAATGTGGATAGAGTTTGATCGCAGCCTTAGGCGCGTATCGGGTGGCAGCCTGCCAGGCGTGGGAGTGCTGAGGACCGAGGGTGCCGATAAGTATTTTTTTTTCTGGTATTTGTTCGGACATAACAGGTGGTATTCTTAAAATAAAGCTCCCTGTCCGGGAGCTAATGAGGAGGAATTACAGTACCTCTGCCGCTTCAATAGAATAATCAATCAGGTTGCGCTCCGCTTTGTCAAACCCGAAGCCTACCAGCACAATCTCACGCTTATTGACCGTAATTGAGCTGAACAGTGCCCTTATCGCGGCAAAGAAACTCTTTATATCATTGTGGGCAAGGGCATCAACCAAGGTGTCGACAATATAGCTCATCTCCTGAGAAGAACTGCCAGCATAATGTTCAACAGCAAAGTTTAGAAAAGATTCCCGCACCTCTCTATTCGGAAAATCAAGAATATATTTGTTTTCTCTATAGTCAACTGCTTTCAGCGTTAAATAGCCTGTTTGAAACATGATGGCTGTAATATTGATATTTTCAATATCATATTTATTAAACACCGCTTCATCAACCCGGTTATTAATTTCCTCATTAACTGCTTTATTCTCTTCTTTCAGTCGCTTTATGAGAAAGGTCGGCGTGCCTGTTTCAAACCAGAAATTCCTGAAGGACTGATGATACAGTAGGTTGATTACCGAATAGGGATTAAAAACAAAGTTTTTTCCGTCCCAGGAATAGCCGTTATACCAGTCAATAATTTCCCGCATGATCTCCGACTCAGACTGTTTAAGTTCCTGACAAAGGCTGTGAAGATACGAGGCGTAATATTTTTTTATTTCAGCGGCTGTATAGCCAGAAGAGCAGCAAAATGTTTTGATATGGTGATATCTGTCAGATGATTCAGGTCACTGAAGATTGAAACGCGGCTGAATTTCGACACCCCGGTGAGAAAGAAAAAACGCAGGTATTTATCTTGGTCTTTCACGCCTGCGTAGAATGTTTTGAGTATCTCTCTATTCTCCAAAGCCTGTTTGAACTCGGATTGTTCCAGATAATCAATAATCGGCTTATCATACTCATCAATGAGCACCGCCACAGGGGTCTTTTTACCTATTTTCTGGATTACCTCCAGAAACTGTTCTCCATAACTCTCTGTTTTCAAATGAATATCATGATATGCAGCCAACTTAACCAAAGCAAGCTCCAAGGCCTTTTCCAGGCCGTGTTCTCTGTAGCTGATCTCTGCGAAGCTCAGTTTGATAACGGGATACTTCTGCGACCAATCCCATGTATCATAAATCCAGCATTCCTCAAACAGTGCCTTATTGCCGGAAAAAAGTTCTTTAATGGTATCAACCAGCAAGGATTTGCCAAAGCGGCGAGGACGGGATAAGAAGTAGTATTTACCGTCATCTATGAGCTTGTAAATATACTCTGTTTTATCCACATAGATGAAATTATACTTTTTAAAATCAGCTAATTCCTGTATTCCTAATCCTATTTTTTTCATACTGTGACTGCTTGCGTACTGATTATTTAATCGGAATATCAGTCGGTTCGAGCGGGAGGAGGTTTCGCCGTAAAAAAAATATCATTTATCGACGTCTTCGGTATCGTTCAGTTGCTCGCAGCAGGATTTTTGAGCTGAATCGTTTGCCGTGCAGCAAAGGGTGTTATTTTCATGATTGTTTTTTTAAGCTTACGCTCGGCAACCTCTGTGTCATGGGCAGCCTGGGCACGGAGCCAGTATCCGTTGGGCAGGCTGAAAAAGCGACAGAGACGGAGATCGGTATCCGCTGTGATGGAACGCTTGCCCGCAACAATTTCACTGATGCGCTGGGCTGGTACATTTATTTCTTTGGCTAAACGATACTGGCTGAGAGCCATCGGTTTCAGAAATTCTTCTAAAAGGATTTCGCCGGGAGTGATAGGTTGAAGCTTTTCCATATACATTCACCTTAGTGGTAATCAACAATTTCAATGTGTTCAGCACCTGCATCTGTCCAGTAAAAACAAAGACACCATTGATCGTTAAAAACAGTAACGCAATGCGTGATTAACGTCAAGTATGATTACAGTGATTGCTCAAGCGTCGGCACGATGGCTTTTTTTGTTGCGCCACAAGCATTTTCGCTCTGTATCTACTTGTTACGTTAAGATTTTCTCTGGAAAACAGTTGACAAGCACGAAGTAACAAGGCTATATTCCGTTTACCATAACAAATTAACAAATGGCAATACTTGTTTACCAAGTAGCTGCCTTCACTTTCTGGTCAGAACCGGAAAGTTGATAAAGCCACAATCGTCGTGAGGCGGTGTCGGAAAGCCAAGGATCTCCAAGGAGAAAGCCGGGTTACCTTCTTTTATTTCTGAATACCGGGAAGTCTGCTATGCGTTCCGCAAAAAAAGTACATCTTCAAAGGACAATTTCCTACCTCATCGGCAGGCTGATTACCAGTTGCCGTTTCTTTTCGTTTATTCAAAAAAATCTTCAAGCTGGTTACTTCGGTGCTGAATCTTGGTCTTTGATCACCGGACAACTGCTCGGGTTTGGTGTTTTTTTGTCAATACCCCGTGTTGTGATTTTTTATCCATGCCCTAGGTACTGTCGTCCCGTAGATTGGGCTGAAGAACAAACCCCGACAATCATAAGGCGAGTCGGACATGTCGGGGTTCGCTCCGCTCACCCGCAACCTACGAGCTATTATTTAAAATACATATATTCTGACGTAAGTACCCGACCAAAATTATTCTAACAAAATAACTTCATCCAAACTCTGATATTGATTTTTTGAGCAAA
>MTKO01000099.1 GCA_004028505.1 Candidatus Electrothrix aarhusensis | reverse complement strand
AGTGCGGAAGATATCGCTGCTGTGGTCGCTAAATGGACCGGGGTGCCCGTAGATAAGCTACTGGAAGGGGAAAAGGAAAAGCTGGTCCAGGCTGAAGGGCAGCTGGCAAAGCGGGTCATCGGTCAGCAAGAGGCTATCACCTCGGTGGCCAATGCAGTGCGCCGGGCCAGAGCCGGTCTTCAGGACCCGGATCGACCGCTGGGTTCCTTTATCTTTCTCGGCCCGACAGGCGTGGGCAAGACCGAGCTGGCTCGCAGTCTGGCTGACTTTCTTTTTGACTCGGAACAGGCCATGATCCGTATTGATATGTCCGAGTACATGGAAAAGCATTCTGTGGCCCGGCTGATCGGTGCGCCTCCCGGCTATGTTGGTTATGACGAAGGCGGGATGCTCACCGAGGCAGTGCGGCGGCGGCCTTATTCTGTGATCCTCCTGGATGAGATCGAAAAGGCTCACCCGGATGTATTCAATGTCCTGCTTCAGGTGCTGGATGACGGGCGCATGACCGACGGCAAGGGCCGGACGGTTTCCTTTAAAAACACCATCATGATCATGACCTCAAACCTAGGCAGTCATATTATCATGGAGCAGGGCCAGCAAAACCCGGAGGAGATGCGGCGGCAGGTAGAAGAGCTGCTGCACCGCCAGTTCCGCCCGGAGTTTCTTAACCGGGTGGATGAGATTATCACCTTTCAGGGGCTCACCCAGAAGGATCTCCTCCAGATCGTGGATATCCAGGTGGCTCGGATGGCGACTCGACTGAAAGAACGCAAATTCTCTGTGGAATTGACCGAGGAGGCAAAATTGTTCTTGGTGGAGACTGGCTATGATCCCAGCTACGGTGCCCGGCCCTTGAAACGGGCTATTCAACGCTCTATTGAAAATCCCTTGGCTTTGGAGATTTTGGAAGGAAGATTCAGTGAGGGGGATACGGTGCGGATTGATCGGGGGGAGGATAATCGGTTGGTGTTTGGGAGGTAAGAAATTCTTACTGGACTCAGGACTCAGGGGCGATCTGCGGATCGCCCTTTGTGGTTTTGGGTTCCGAAGTATTTGCTCATCTGTTGCATATTTTTTTGCAAAAAACAAAAAAAGGAGTTAAGCGTTTCCGCTTAACTCCTTCATATTACTGGTCGGAACGAGAGGATTTGAACCTCCGACCCCTTGACCCCCAGTCAAGTGCGCTACCAGACTGCGCCACGTTCCGATATAGTCTTTGTGCAGGGTCTATCTACCATTTTAGGGAGGGAGCTGTCAACAGTTTTTCACTGAAAAGATTCGTTTCCAGAAGAGAGGTTCTTCTTGAGAAGCGAGCCTGTTTATTATTCGGCTTTTGCATTTTTCAGGCTATAGATAAGAGGATATATCTGGCAGGCCACGCAAAATTTGAAGACGGCCTCAAGGGCAGCGCAGGTCATAAAGATTGCCCCTGCAATGAGGGCTGTTCTTCCAAGAGAGAATATCCATGAAACTGTCAGCAGGCAGCAAAAGAGAAATCCTATTTTAGCGGCAAAGATCTTCGGGCCAGCATCGACCATGATTGGTTTGACCTTGAGAAGTGGAAGAATCTTCTTGCTGATATTGGCAAACAAACTGTACTGGGGATTGAGAAATCCTCGAATAAAAAAGTCGCCAGAAATAATGAGAATGACCCATTTACAGGGGGTAATGAGGAAGAAAAGGATGGACAGGAATGCCAAGGCTGCGTTGATTCGTACGGCGTTTTCGTTGATCTGCTTGAAGGACACAGGGCACATAAGATTCATAGGAGATCTCCCGTTGATGTAAGAATGATAACTATATTTAATATTTTTTATAAAAACAATAAATTATCCAGTTTCTTTTCAAGAGTAGTCTGTAACGTAATGCCAAGGACAGGTCAAGGGGAAAAGAGCATGAAAAGGGAGGGGGATGTTGATTTTTTTCGTTATTTACGGTATTGCCTAAGCCTGTAAGCCGAGAATAAACAACAGCATAATAATAAGCGGAGAAAAGAGAGAGGAAATAGAGGAAAAATGAAAAGCTATCACAAAGAACTTTGGTTTGAAATCAAGACCCGTCGGGAATTTATTAATATCACCTCGGAGGTGGAGGCCTGCTTGGCAGAATCAGGCATTCAGGAGGGACTCTGCCTCGTCAACGCCATGCATATCACGGCCTCGGTTTTTATCAATGATGACGAGTCCGGCCTCCATCATGACTATGAGATCTGGCTGGAAAAATTAGCTCCTCATGCCCCGGTGTCCCAGTACCGCCATAACGGTTACGAGGATAATGCCGATGCCCATATGAAACGGCAGGTTATGGGCCGGGAAGTGGTAGTGGCCGTTACTGAGGGGAAGCTCCATTTTGGCACCTGGGAGCAAATTTTTTACGGTGAGTTTGACGGGCGGCGCAAAAAACGGGTGCTGGTTAAGATCATCGGCGAGTGAGCTGGAGAACCATACGATCAGAAGAGGCGGTCCTGCACGGTTTTTCGGATTTCCTCCTGAACCTGCTCCGGAGCCTGGGCAGCATCAATGCGGGCGATACAGGGATCAGTAAAGGCAGCAAAATGGTCCGCCACCTTGCGTAACTGATCCAGCTGCTCAAAATCATTAAGCTCTTCTCCGCGTCCCTCACGGATTCGGGCAATGGAAATTTCCGGGTCCATAGTCAGAAGGAGGACCAAGTTCGGCTTCGGCGCAAAGCTGTTGCGGGCAAAAATTTCCGTGCTCTCCATTCCTGCTGCTCCCTGATAGGCTGCTGTGGAATAATAATAGCGATCCGTCAGGATGATCTTGCCAGCTGCCAGCTCCGGCTTGATCAACTCATCCACATGAAGGCGTCGATCTTCCAGAAAGAGGTTCAGTTCTTCCTCTGGAGTACAGCTGCTCCGATCCTGATATAATGCTCTGATCCTACGTCCGTACTTGCTGTCTGTGGGTTCATAGGTAGTTATCACCGGAAATCCCTGCTCCTTGAGAAAATGAGCCAAGGCCTTTAATTGAGTTGATTTTCCCGTGCCGTCAATTCCTTCAAAGGCAACCAGCATACCGCTTTCCATGCCTGTGTACTCCTGTTCTGTTTTTTGCAATTTGCGCTGCCATCTGCCAGGCCGCTTCCAGACTCGTCGAATTGGCTTTGCCTTGGCCAGCTATATCGTAGGCCGTGCCGTGGTCCACAGACGTGCGGACAATGGGCAGGCCCAAGGTGACATTGACGCCGTCCTGGAAATGGAGCAGCTTAAAGGGGATCAATCCCTGATCATGGTACATGCAGATCACTGCGTCAAACTCGCCGTTGGCAGCCTTGTAAAAAATTGTATCTGGAGGCCAAGGGCCGCTGATCTCGGCCTCGCAGTCTCCCTGCTCATATTGGTCCAGAGCCGGTTGAATGATCTCGATTTCCTCCTGCCCAAACATGCCCTGCTCACCAGCGTGGGGGTTGAGGGCCGCCACAGCTATTCTAGGCGAGCTGATGGAAAAATCCTTGCGCAATGACTTTGCCGTCATTTTGATGCAATCTTGAATCTCCGCAATAGTCAACAGCTTAGAGATTTTTGCCAAGGGTTCGTGAATGGTAACCAGAACAACGCGCAACCGGGGGCCTGCCAGCATCATGCGATAATGGACGGTTTCCGTCAGATGGGCCAGCATCTCTGTATGGCCGGGAAAATGGACTCCGGCGTTATTCAATGCTTTTTTGGAAATAGGGCAGGTAACCATAGCAGCAAAATCTCCGCTCTGGGTATGCCGGACCGCAGCGCGAATATACTCCGCCATAGCAACAGAGGTTTCCCTGGTTGGTTTCCCCCACTGGAGCGCTTTGGCATTGAGCCGTGAGAGCGCCATAACGGGTACAGTTCCCGGCCTTATCTCGTTGCCCAAGTGCCAAGGGACTGGCTCCACTTGGCTCCGGAGCTGTTCGGCTGTACGGGAAAGTACGGCTAAATCACCGAGCACAACTGGCGGAAAGACTGTCTTATCCTCAAGGTTTTCAAACAAACGAAGGATAATCTCCGGGCCGACCCCAACAGGGCATCCCATGGTCACGGCAATAGGTTTCATAATAATTTGTTATCATTGATGTTGAAAAATGACATTCCGTGAGATACTGCTCTTTTCCTGATATTAATTATTCTATCCATCCTAAAGAGAGCTGATGTTTTTGTCAAGAAATTAGCTGGAGTTATCCGCAAGGCGCCTCCCTTGAGGTGCTTACGAGAGGGGTTCATCAGAATACGCCTATTTTTTGGGAAGATGGAGAGGCGCAGGGGGAGAATATTTTTTTACCCTGCTGTTGCTGCTGTTGTGAGAGGAAGAGAAGAGAACGCTTGCGACGGGGTTGAGAAGAGCCCATCAGGCTGTTTTACAGACCCTTCCTTATCTTTCCAGAAAGAGATACAATAGAGACAGGTAGAGAAAAAATGAAAGCAATCTGACAATTTTTTTTCAGTGTGGAGATATGGGACTTATGAATGAGAGGTGGTTGCTATGGAAGAAAGAAATGGACGAAAATTCTCGCGTGTAAATATTCAGTGGGCAGTTCGGCTTGATTTCGGTGTTGTGGAATATAAGCAGTTTGTGAAGAATGCCAGTCTTGGCGGGATATATGTTGAGGGCAATTTCCAGCAGGTGATTGGGGATGTCTGCATAATCAGCTTGAAACAATCAGGTCTATTCGCCGAGGAGGCCATCCATGCAGTCGGCTCTATTATCAGAATTTCCGAGCACGGTGTGGCTATCGAATTCATTTCCATGAAGCTGGATAGCTTTTTTTTCCTGCAAGCAACACTTTTCTGTAAGGCTATTAACCCAGTTCTTCTGGGGAGAGAGTTTGTCTTCAATAACATATTTGATCTTGAGGACGACCTTGTTTTGTTTGAGCCGTTTCATATGGATTTTCAAACAATGAAACAGGTACAGAACCTCCTGCTGCGTCATGCACTGTCTTAAAAGGCGTTTTTCAGAACCTCAATGCGTACATTCTGCTCGTTCAGATGAACAGCAACCACATCAAAACGAACAGGAATCTCCTTCCCTTGAAGATAGGCAGAAGCAATTCTAATAATTTGCTGCTGCTTACGGATATCTACGGCCTCGAAAGGGCTACCAAATCTTTTACTTCGTCGAGTTTTCACCTCAATAAAGACGAGGTATTCTTCATCACGGGCGATGATATCAACCTCGCCTATCCGTAAGCGGTAATTACGTTCAAGGATAGTATAGCCCTGCTGTACCAGATGCTGTGCCGCAAGATCCTCACCGGAACGCCCGGTTGCTTTTCTAGGATCTTTTTTGGAAATTGGGGCCTTCATTCTTGCAGCAGGAGCCTCTTTCTCTGATCGCCGCTTAACTTAATTTGCCGCAACATTTTTTATATTTTTCTCCAGAGCCACAGGGGCAAGGAGAATTACGACCGACTTTGTCCGCATCGCGACGGACCGTTTTTGGTCCCGCATCGCCGGAACCGGTTGATGCTGAGGAAAGTCTGGCCTGTTCCAACTCTTCTTCCTGTTTGCGCCGTTGCTCCTCTTCAAAGCGATCCACTTCATCACTTTGGAGAATTCGGACACGCATCAGTGTGGTGATGGTCTGCGCCTTAACCGTCTCGATCATGGACAGAAAAAGTTCGTATCCCTCCTTCTTATATTCATCTAGCGGGTTTTTCTGACCGTAGCCACGCAGACCGATTCCCTCTTTGAGATGGTCCATATTGAGCAGATGCTCTTTCCACAGGGTGTCCACCATCTGGAGAAGGATCATGCGTTCAATCTGGCGCATTTGATCAGCCCGGTTGCGTTCATCCTGGGCCTTATAGGCTTGATCAACCGCAGCCTGCAATTTTTCTCGCAGGGAGTCGGCGTCCATTTCGCTGGGGTCCGTATCCATCCAGTCGGGTTTAATATTGAACAACTCATCTACTCGGTCGTTCAAGGTATCCCATTCCCAATCTTCAGGGTGTTTGCGATCCTGCGCTGTCTCCGCCACAAGACTGTCCACCATGTCCTGGATCATGTCTTCGATGATTTCGCGAACATCTTCGCTTTCCAGAACATTCCGGCGTTGGGTGTAGATGACCTCACGCTGCTTGTTCATGACATCGTCATATTCCAGCAGATGCTTACGAATATCAAAGTTATGGCCTTCCACCTTGCGCTGGGCGTTCTCGATAGCCTTAGATATCATGGTGTGCTCAATGGGTTCATCCTCTTCCATGCCCAATTTATCCATGATCGTGCCTAATTTTCCAGAGCCGAAGATACGCAACAGGTCGTCTTCCAGAGAAAGGAAAAAACGGGAGGAGCCTGGATCGCCTTGGCGACCAGAGCGACCGCGTAGCTGGTTGTCGATACGGCGGGATTCATGGCGACTGGTTCCGAGAATATGGAGACCGCCTGCCTCGCACACCCCTTCACCTAGCTTGATGTCTGTACCACGTCCGGCCATATTGGTGGCAATGGTAATTTTGCCTTTTTGTCCGGCATCAGCGATGATTTCGGCCTCTCGTTCGTGATGCTTGGCATTCAGCACCTCGTGGGGAACCCGCTCTTTTTTCAGCATCCTGGAAATTTTTTCCGAGACATCAATGGAAATCGTACCCACCAGCACCGGCTGGCCTTTTTCATGCAAATCCTTTATTTCTCGGGCAATGGCTCGGTATTTTGCTGCTTGATTTTTGTAAATGACATCTGCATAATCTTTTCGTGCCATATCCCGATTGGTGGGAATGATGACCACGTCTAGGTCATAGATCTTTTTAAACTCAGGTGCTTCCGTGTCCGCTGTACCGGTCATGCCAGCCAGCTTATCGTACATTCGGAAATAATTCTGAAAGGTGATGGAGGCCAGCGTCTGATTTTCCTTTTCAACTTTTACCCCCTCCTTGGCTTCCAGAGCCTGATGCAGGCCGTCTGAATAGCGGCGTCCCTCCATTGTCCGACCGGTGAATTCATCAACAATGACAACCTCACCGTTTTTGACAATATAATCCACATCCCGCTGAAACAGGACATGGGCTTTGAGGGCCTGATTGATATGGTGGAGCTGGTTAATATTACCTGGATCGTAGAGGTTATCTACACCAAGCAGCTCTTCGCCGAGAATGACACCCTCATCGGTGAGCAGGGCCTGACGGGCCTTTTCATCCTTGGTATAATGCTCTTCCTCTTTGAAGTTTTTCATGATCCGGTCGACCTTGATATACATGTCTGTGGACATGTCTGCCGGGCCGGAGATAATCAGCGGGGTTCGGGCCTCATCAATCAGGATAGAGTCCACCTCATCGACAATGGTGAAGTTGAAACCGCGCTGGCAGAAATCCTCTGTGCTGAATTTCATATTATCGCGCAGATAGTCAAACCCGAACTCATTATTGGTCCCGTAGGTGACATCAGCAGCATAGGCTTCCCGGCGTGAGGCATCATCCATATCATGGACAATGGCCCCGGTGGTCAGGCCGAGAAAATTGTAGAGTTTGCCCATCCATTCTACGTCTCGGCTGGCCAAGTAATCATTGACCGTGACCACATGCACGCCCTTGCCGCTCAGAGCGTTGAGATAGACCGGAGCCGTGGAGGTCAGGGTCTTTCCCTCACCGGTTTTCATTTCAGCAATTCTGCCCTGATGGAGGACAATGCCACCGATGAGCTGGACATCGTAATGTCGCTCGCCCAAGACCCGCTTCGCAGCCTCCCGACAGACAGCAAAGGCCTCGGGCAGGAGATCATCTAAGGATTCCCCGTCTGTATAACGTTTTTTAAATTCCGTGGTTTTTTCCTGTAACTGTATATCGCTGAGCGGCTCCACAGTGGGTTCCAGCGCATTGATCTCCTCGACCACCTTGCGCAATAGCTTGACCTCGCGATCATTCTTGCTGCCAAATACTTTGGTTAACGCTTTGCCTATCATTACATCTCTCCGCAAGCAGAACCAAGCGGTTCTCTTTGTCTTCTTTTTTGCGGGTCAATATCGATACATATCAATGACCCGTATTTTTAGTGTGTGCTCTGTAGGGGCACGGCGCGCCGTGCCCCTACTTACCCCCTGCCTTCTCCTCTGCTGTCCAGACCAGTGCCTCTTCATCACAGTCAGGAAATTTAGGGCATTGGAGGCAGTCGCTCCATATCTTATGGGGAAGATCGTTCTTCTCAATATCGGTAAAGCCAAGCTTTTTGAAAAAAGCAGACTGATACGTCAGGGTAAAAACCCGGCCTATCTCCAGGCTCCAAGCCTCATCAAGGCAGGAATGTACCAATTGCCTGCCGACTCCCTTGCCCTGGTGCTGATCTGCGACTGCCAGCGATCGTATCTCTGCCAGATTTTCCCAGCAGATATGGAGGGCGCAGACGCCTGAATACCGTTATCGTCAAAGACGACAAAGTCACGCAACTGGTCATAGAGCGAACTAATGGATCGACCTAAGAGGACGCCCTTGTTAGCAAACTGCTGCAAGAGGCTGTGGATATCCTTGACATCGCCCATACGGGCCGGACGGATCGAAATCTTCATCTGGCTTGATGCGCTGTTGCATGTGCAATCTGTTGTACAATTCTTCATTGCGAAGCCCCGGTGTACTTCCTTCGCTTCAAGCGGGCGGGAAGTACATTTTTATTTTCTCTCAAATTATTCAAAATTTTCCCAACGTACCCCTTTACAGTTCTTTGGTCAAGAGGGTAAGTTGTTTGTATATAATATCAGTTTGATAGCTTGGTTTGAGGTCAGGGGCCCTGATATAAGGATGGCTCGTGGGACGTGATCCGTTTTTTTCGTTCTCTGGGCTGAACGTAGATCGCAGGGGAATCCGCCTGTAACCGTTCACTCCCCTCTGCTACATCTCGACCATTTTGAGAGTAACTACCTGCCTTATCGTTTTGAGAGTTAAAATTTTGGGAGGGGATCTGGACGGTTATCTCTGTCTCGTCAGGGCCGGTTAGTTCTGTCTTCTGGTATGCTTGTTTTTCAACCGGAGCAGAGGGGCAGGGGGATATGATGGTTCTTCCGGCCCACATCCCAAGGAAAAACATCCAGAGAAAAAGGCAGAAGGTGGCCAAGGTTATCCCAGCGACACCGCTCAGGGTGAGGTTGAAAGCAAAATGTTTGACCGGCGCTTTTTGAGCGGCAGGAGGCGTTTTTTTACGTGGAGGCATCTTGAAATGCGTAAAATTAACTGGATAAAGTAGAATGTGGTATGCTTAAGTAAATTTTCTCTATCATCCCATAATCAGAGTTTCTTTTCAAACATTTATTCAGATAAGGACTTTGCAGGGGAAATTAAAGAGTTGTGCTGGATGGTTTCCCAGAGCCTTGGGGGAATTATTAGAAAACGGCCCGGAATTTTTCGTTTTGGTTCAGTTTTTTCAAAGAGATTGCGCTATCCGTTTGAAAAAAATACTTGACAAAAACTAATCGCCGTTAGTATGTTGAGTTTTCGATAATAATGGCACTGTTTATCTGTGCCTTACTTTCTGGTTGGAACCGGAAAGTTGAATAAAGCCAAAGCTGTCGTGAGGCGGTGTCGGAAAACCACGGATCTCTTTGAAGGAGATAGCCGGGTCACCTACTTTTTTTACCTACCAGGAGGTATATTATGCAATCCTCAGGAAATCTATTCCGTCAGGGTTTTCTCTCCAACCGTTCCCGCAAGCTTGTTTTCAGCTGTTTTTTCAACTCCGTTACTTTTCTGTTGAATATGTTCCGCTTATCCTCTCTTGTTCGGTCTCTCGGCTTTTCTCTGTTTTCATTTATTTTTATTTTTTCCTGTTTTGCTTCTCCGTCGCAGGCGGCAGGCACAAAGGAAGCAAGGGGGGCAATAGAGGCAATCAAAATACTGCTGCTTGATAATAACGCCGCTGCACCCTGTACGCCCTCCTTTGAAGTTATAGAAAACACCTCGGAGTCGAAACAAACAACATCAGAAGATGTTGCCGATTTACAATGGGAAATCAAGAACACTTCCGCCTGTGATGCGGAGGATTACCGCCTTGATTTTCATTTCGTTGATTCGTCCGGTTCCGCTGCCGATTACAGCGATGAAGGGTATTCTCTATTCTCGATAAAGGCGGGCGAGAGCGAGGTTGTTCAGGCAAATATCAAAAATATTCCCAAGAAAAAAGGAAAGTACAAGGTCAAATTTAATATCAGCAACAACAAAGGGAAGGTGCTCCCGATTTCCTCTGGCGGTTTGCAGTTTGAAGGTGAATTCGAGGTCGATGATGATGGTGGAACCCCCGATAATTTCATGTCCATATCTGCAATTCAGCTGGATGTGCTCAAAATAGAGGCTTGCACTGATGAAGGTGGATGTACTGTCGCCAGTGGCCCTGTGCAGCTGGATCTGCTTGAGCTGGCAGACGGCAAGGTGAATTTTGCCAATCAGGTGTTGCTGCCTGATAATACCAAAGAGCTGCGACTTGTACTCGGTGAGAACAACACCATTACCGCTGAAGGTATATCTTCCGCTTTAACCGTGCCGAGTGGATCGACTTCCGGCTTGAAGCTGAAAGGGCAGCAGGTTTTTTCTGAGAAGGGTGGTTTTCTGATAGGTATCACCTTGGATTTTGATCTGGAAAAGGATCTTGTTGTTCAGGAGGAAAAGAGTAACTCCAATGGGAAGGGTAAAGGCAAGAAAGCATCATCGGATGATGCTGTGGTGTACTCGTTTAAGTTGAAGCCGGTTATTAAGGTGGAGACAGCACAGGTTGAGGCGTTACCGGAGAATATGACGGCTGTTGTGGCTTTGCCGGGTGAGGATGTGACGCTGACTTTGGGCGATGATTTTTCTTTGCAGATTCCTGCCGGGGCAGTTTCTGAGGCGACAATAATTACTGCGAAGGAAATAAAGTATTTTGTTGAGGTTATGGATGAGTCGACGGAAAAAATCATCAGAAAACCAGGGCTAGCGTCAACATACAAATTAAATCCAGAAGGGATACAATTTGTTAAACCTGTTCGTATCGCTATACCTTATAATAAAGATGGGTTGCCTCCTAACCGGTCAGAGAATGACCTGACTATCTTGCATGATGGTATCAGTATTACAAGCCAAATAGAAACAGGTTCACATCTTGCCAAGGGGTGGATTGAGCATTTTTCAATTGTAACGGTAAGTTATGCAGGGTGTAAAGAGGGGGTCTGTAAAGAGGAAATTATTGAAGATGGAATTAGATATAGATCCTATGAATTTCCAGAACCTTTTTATGCTTGGGATGCTTACATTCCAAATACTAAAGTTGTATTGATTGATAGAAAGAAGCTAGGTACAAAATATAAATTAGAAGTTTTAGCAAAAGATACTGGGGATGGGCGTTTTGCTACACAGACTGTAGAACAGCTTGCAAAGGCTAATGAAGCTATTGTTGCTATAAATGGCAATGATTTTTTGGGACCAAAACTTGATTACAGGAAGGAAAGTCTTGGATCTTATCCTAATTATACTACTATGATGGATAGCAATACAAAGCAAGATAGAGATGGAAATGAAGTTATAATTTCGTTTGGAGGTACTGGTGAAAATTTATCTATTCCTATAAAAAGAATCCCAAAATGGGAAATGATAGCTAGATTTACTGATCAAAAAAGAGGAGAACTTCCTCTTGAGTATAGCGACTGCTCATATATTTATACCAAAATAACAAATGGAGATTATTTGAATGTGAATAAATCAACGTATGTTGATGATATTCGATCATGTTATAGAGGTAAGAATTGGATTAATAACAAATGCGAAAAAATATTAGATGATCAAATTGACAATTCAGATTATCTTGATATAGATATATCATTGACAAATCATGAGTTATTCATAAAAGATTTTATGAATTGTGTCTCAATAGATTGGGCAACAAATTTTAGTTCTGAATATGATATCGGAAGGTTTTTTGCTGACAAGGATAAAATATTTTCTTTTCAGGAAGAAAATATTTTAAGTGAGGCTATAGGAACCCACGCTACGGTATTGGAACTCAACCAAGGTGCAAGTGAATCTACCTGCAAGTACGAAGGCCGAGAACTGTTTGAAAAAGTAAGTGCTATTGGTTACTCGGATAAATATGTGATTTTTGTCGCAAGTAAATTGGATTCGAGTGAAAATAATAATTATATCCTTAACTATGACGACTTGTGTGAAATTTTTAGAGCGTTAGGTGAAGAGAAGAGTCAAGCAGTGCTGTTGGATAGTGGGTGTTCTTCTCAGCTTGTCGTGCAAAACGAGCTAACAAATGGGCATTGTTTATATGATAAAAAACCTGATTCTCAAATTCCATATAAAGCGCCTGGGCCGCGTCATGTAGTAAATGCTATTGGTTTGGTTCCTATAGATCAAGAAGAGCCGAATACTCCAAGTGACAACCCTATTACCATTGAAGAAAATCAGGCATCATGCGTTGGTCCAGCAGAATATTGGAACAATCAAGCTTTTGGTCACGATAATGCAAGTCGATGGACTTGGAATAATGATGCTGAGCGTGGAGTGGACAACTACTGTACTTACCAGTTCAGCGGATTCAATTCCGGAAAATGGGAAGTCGAAGCCTATATTCCTCCCAGTCATGCAACCACTCGAAAGGCTTGCTATGAATTAGGAGATGGTGATTCTACATATGGGGCAGAAATTGATCAATATGGGGAAGAAGGATGGGTTACACTTGGTGTTTATGAAATCAAGAGAGGTTCCCTTGATGTAACTCTTACAGATATGACGGACGAACCGTACAAATCGCATAGTGTCGGCTTTGATGCAATCAGATTAACTCCAGCTCCAGATCAGCCTTTGCAAGGTCCTGAGAAAACCTGTGTACCTCGTTTATCATCAGGTGGCAATTCTGATGTGTCGGTATTTCCTAGCGAAGCAATGTTAGGGAAATCAAAGGTGTTCACGGTAACCGGGCAAAATTTACCTTCTATCTTAGCTTTTTCTCTCGACGGTTGTGACAATATTCTTGCGTTAGGAGGGACTCCAGCTGTCGCTACAGCGGCGGTGGCATCAATGGATTTCGCCGCAATGGCTGTTGCTGATGCTGATTTGGATGGCACCGCTACTTCATTGCAATTCAGCTGCACACCGAATTCTGTCGGCCTCAAAACAGGCTCTGTTGACTATGACAACAATTCGTATAGTTTTACGGTCAATGTCTCTGAAGCAGCCTTATCCTGTCCGTTAGGCAACGGGTATTATTGCGGCAAAAGCAGTTTAAGTCAAAACCCGAATTACCTGTATTACTGCCAGAACGGCATTTACGAAGAGCGGGAGCAATGCTTCAACGGCTGTGAAACAATGCCAGTCGGTGAGGATGACAAGTGTAGTTCAGGAACACCCCCTCAAACTAGCGGTTATTTCATTTTTCCCTTTGCCGAGAGAGAGAGCTTGTGGCAGATTTGTCAGGGATATAACACACCGACTATTTCGCACACAAGTAAGCTGATCCATTCTTTTGATATTGCATATGGTTCAGGTAATCTTGGGAGTACAGGATGTTGGGGGAACATTGGAGGTTCGGAAGATAAAACAGTTATTGCCCCGGCAGCAGGTACTATTCTTTGGAATGGTGCCAGCGATACAGATATTACCTGTTTTCAGTTAGAGAATTCTGTACCGAATGGACATGGGGACCAGATCGCTTCTGTCAAGCTTGGACACATGAAAAGCAACAGTGCCAGGGCGGGGGCCGGTCAATATCGAGCCCAAGGAGAGTCTATTGGTAAACTGTGCGGCCCTACAGGTTGTCCTAGTGCCGGGGGGTATGCTCATACTCATATCGGTGTCTACACCACCTCGGATTGCACCGGAGTAACGGTTCCGTTCGGCACCGTCTTCGGGTCAGGGTATGATTTCAGTAGCGATGGGAGCCTGCATCAATGGCATGGTACAGAAATTCCACCATATGGTCCATCACCTGACCTTCCTGTTGTTAATTCAGTCTCGCCAACTAATGTGACATTGAATGAACTAACAACCTTTACTGTCACCGGAAGTAACTTGCCTTCAGCCTTGGCATTCTTTATAGAGGAATGTGAAGATCTCACCCCATTAGGAGGAAGCTCAACTTCAATGCAGTTCAGCTGCACACCGAGCTGGACAATAGGCGTAAAAAATGGAGTGGTTAAAGACGAAACAGGCGGCAATACCCTGTATGAGTTTACAGTTGATGTCTCTGATGATGTACCGGAAGAATCCTTCACCTGCACCAGCGGCTCCCAAGTCCAAAATTGGAAAAACCGTGATTGGCAACGTTGCGATGATGGCAACACCTACCTTTGGCAGGAAGCCAAGGATTATTGCGATAACTTGGTGCTGGGCGGTTATTCCGATTGGCGGCTGCCTACAAAAGATGAACTGAAAAGTTTAGTGGTATGCACAAATGGTACGCCGACTCCATTGGCTGACTCCCCGGATGAACCTTATGGTTGCGGCAATAATAACGGAGGTAATGATGGATCGTATGATGTCCCAACCATTGATCCTTCTTTTGAGTGTCAACCTGAGTTCTATTGGTCATCCACTCCAAAAGAAGTCACGGATACTAGCCCATTAGCAAGTAAAGAACTTGCATGGGGTGTTTACTTTTACTATGGGTATGCTGCTGGGAAGAATCCGAATACTGTCCATGCTTATGTGCGCTGTGTACGGTAGCTGAAAAGCGACATCATAATCACATCAGCCTGAGTCCTCCTGGATTCAGGGCTTTTTTCATGCTTGCTTCCCGGATGAGACGCTGGAGCAGATCAGCTATGCCGACGGCAGCAGCGTGGCCTATCAATATGATGCCAATAATAATCGCGTCGGCATGAGCGACAAGCTGGGCCAAACCTCCTGGGCCTTTGATTCCCTGAACCGGGTCACGGAACAGAACGATCCCTTTACGCGGGTGCTGGGGTATCAGTACGATGCCGCTTCCAACCGCATCGGCACCACCTACCCGGACGGTAATCAGGTGGCCTATGAATACAGCCCCAATAACTGGCTGCAACGGATGACCGATCCGGCGGGTCAGGCCATCGAATACAGCCGCGATCTGGTGGGCAACCTCACCCAGATTATCAATCCTAATCAGACCGAGACCACGGTGGCCTATGATAAGGTCTACCGCACCCTGGAACGAATCAACCGTCAGGTCACCAGCGGTGGCAAGACCAACAGCGGCTTCAAGTATACCTATAATGAAGTCGGCCATATCACCGAAACAGTCAAGGAATACGGCTGGCGCAAACCCTCGGTGGTCACCGAGACCTACGAGTATGACGGCCTCCATCGCCTTGCCTATATGAGCATGTCACCGATCAAAAACAACGGCGGCATCGTGGAGACGGCCTATAATTACGACCCGGCAGGCAACCGCCTGAGCTGGGAAAGCAACGACGATCTGCAAACGAACACCCCGTTTGACGGTTTTTCCCGCACCTATGAGTACAATGCGGCCAACCAGATGCTGGCCATGGAAAATGCTGCGGACAAGAAGAACGATGATTTCGCCTATGAGTACAGTTTTGATGCCAACGGCAACCGGATCAACCGGCAGCAGATCGACCGAAACGGTCCGCAGTACGGGGTGGATTACAGCTATGATCCGGAAAACAGGTTGAGCCTTGTCCAAGACTACCAGCTTGTCGGAGAGAGCAAAAAGGAAGCAGCTCACCGCATCGACCGGGCCTTCACCACCCTGGAATACGACGGTGGTGGTCGGCGACTGGTCCAGCATACGACCCCAAACAGGGCGGCAACGGGGTGGATAAACGGGATGAGTACGTGTTTGACGGGCTTGATCCGGTGGCGGAGTACGATATGCTCAACGGCCAGCACACGGATTATTACCGGGGTGCGGGCAATCATCTTGCCCTGATGCACCAGTACAAAGGCGGTACCCAGGGGCAGATGTACTGGTACCATTATAATAATAAGGGCGATGTTGCAGGGTTGACCAAGCATAACGGCAATTCACACCATAATTACAGATACGACCCATACGGGGCGGTGCTGCCGGAGAATGGTAATTTTACTGATCCGCATAACCATTATACCCTGACTGGTAAGGAGTTTGATGAGAACACCGGGCTGGTTTGGTTTGGGTCTCGGCATTATGAGCCTGAAACAGGGGTGTGGATGGGGCAGGATAGTTATAGGGGTATGCTGGATGATCCTATGAGTTTGCATAGGTATGGGTATGTTGGGAATAATCCTTTAATATACTTTGATTTATACGGTTATTTTGGTTGGAGAGATGTAGGGAATCTTGCTTTGGCTGGGTTAGATTTCGTTAGTGGTGTAGCTAAAGCCTTTGGTGCCGGAATTGCCTTGGGTACAGGGCAAGTCGCTACTTCTGGTTCTCTGGCTTCTGCTGCAATTTCTGATCTTGATGATTCTAGCAAAGAATTATCGTCTTTTGTTAATAATGGACTAGGTGCAATCTATAGAAATGTAACAGGAAATTATGTTGCTGATAAATCTCCAGACGAGATTGAAGGTATATTTTCTCCTGTTACTGATAGTAAGTGGTTAAAAACACCAATGAATGTTAACCAAACCGCTTGGAATGTAAAAGCATTGGTTAAAAGTTCTGGTTCTATTATAAAAGGTGTAAGAAATCTGAGTGGAAAAGTACGGGGGATATATAATACTTGTAAAGAGTCTGACACAATATCTGATGTATGGAGATTGAATCCTTTTAAGAGAGGGAAAGAATTAGAAAAAATAGTTGGACAAAATCTTCCTGATAATTATCCTGTTATTGATAAGTTTAAAGATGGAATTGCAACCAGTATAAAATCTCTTGATGTCAATGCAAAAAGTTATCAAACCAATAGCACTCTGATGAGAACAGTTAAGGGGTATATTGATAAAGCAAAAGCTTTTCAGGGTCGCAAATGGGCTGGTGCAAATATAAAGCCTCATGAAATCTCTGGTAGAGCTTTAGATTTAATTATTCCATCTGGAGGGAATTCGGCACAAAAAGATATATTGCAAAGGTTAATAAAGTATGGCAAGGATGTGGGTGTAAAGGTTAATGTTTTAATAAAATAATACTTTTAACGTTCAAGTTTATTCAAAATGAAAAGTGCTTCTTTATACAAGAGAAGAGGGTATTTTTTTTTGCAGCCTCTTCAAAGACAACGGATGGAGTTTGGATTGACACAGCTCCTTTTCTCTCTCTGAAAGAAAATGCAGAGCCTTCTGTTAAAGGGGAATATGTAAAAAATGTTCTAGAATCGTCGAGAGATAAAATTCCTCACCCAACAAACTGGAAGGATATATTTACCCCTATTTTGAATATTGCTGGAGTCAAATCTTGGTCAACTTTTATTAAATCAGCAAAATATTGTTCCATTGAACAAGATAATGAAGGATTCAGGTTTATACCTCATAAAAATATGGGGAAAAACGGTGGGTATGAAGTTATTCAACAGAATGTCTTTACATTAAAAACGCCTTTTGATGAAATACTTGATTTGGCAAAAATAGGAGATTCCTTAAATAAGGTATTTGAATTTTGCGAATAGGGGGGCGTAGCACGTTTTACGACCAACCGGTTATACGTCCCCATCCCGGCAGATTCTACCTGGGCGATCACAAGGATTGCACCCTACGATGCGGGGTGAATAACCGATCATGCATGAACCGGATATCCATCATGGGCGGGGCATATGTAGGGGCGGTTCGCGAACCGCCCTTACGCCCCCCCCTACGGGGCAACCACGGTATATCAAGCGATTAGCCATGTCATGCAACCATCGCTTGCTCGCTGTCGAGAACGTCAAAATTCTTCAAACGGATTGATATAATTCACTCCGATATTTTTGAAATCACTGATATTCCTCGTGCAAACATATAGCCCTTGAACAAGAGCCGTTGCCGCGATAACAGCATCCGGTGTTTTAATTTTTCGTTTTCTTCTCAGTTGGATTGTTGCTTCTATAATCTCGTCAGTGACATAATGCAGGTCAAACTGCTTCAGGAACTCCAAAACAAGAGCCTCTTCCTCCGGTTCAAACGGGTAAGACAGTACCTCAATTTTAGTGATAACTGAAATAGCCAAGTCCTCCTGACGACAGAGCAGCCAGTCAGTCGCCACAGGAGTTCCGTTGAGATGGTAAATTATAATGTTTGTATCAACTAAGAATTTATCCATCCCATTCAGCTCTCTGATCGGCTTGAAATTTGAGAGGATCTATTTTTTTACGTTTTAGCAGCCCGGCTGTTTTTTTGAATATATTGTTACCGACTTTTTGCTCAATTATCTTGAATTCAATCCTGACTTCTCGGTTTCGGTATTGACCCACCGACTGCACATTAGGAATGAAAATTCCTCCGTTTTTGATTATTGCTTTGGCAATCATGTTGCTCCCCCTCGCGTTTCCTTTTTTTCGAGCTGTTTCCTGAATCCATCATATCATGATACCACGGAGATCGTGTTGCAACAACCTCACTTTGAACTAGGCGGAGGTAAATAGGGGGACGTAGTACGTTTTACGACCAACCGGCTACACGTCCCTCTCCCGGCATATTCTACCTGGGCGATCACAAGGATCGCACCCTACGATGCGGGGTGTGAATAACCGATCATGCATGAACCGGATATCCATCATGGGCGGGGCATATGTAGAGGCGTTTCGCGAAACGCCCCTACGCGAAACGCCCCTACGGGACAACCACGGTATATCAAATAATCAGCCATATCATACAACCCGGACATCCACCACCGCCGTTCTATCCGTCTGCGCAACTCCGTCTTGCAATGTACATGCAAATGATGTACAAATAATGTATGCAATATGAATGGAACCCGGATAAAAACGCCAAGTTAAAAAAAGAGCGAAGTGTCTCTTTTGAAGAGATTATTTTTCACCTTTCTCAGGGCGATCTCTGGAAAACCTCTGATCACCCGGATCAGAAAAAATATCCGGGTCAAAGATTATATTTCGTTCTCATTGACGAGTATATCTACATTGTTCCACATGTGATCAGCAAAGAACATATTTTCCTGAAAACGATTATTCCCAGCAGAAAAGCGACCAAACTGTACCGAGCGGAAAGGAGGGGAGACGATGAAATTCGACAATGAAGAAAAGGGTATTCTGGACGCCTTGGAAAACAACAAGATAGAACTTGCTGATCCGTCCGAAGCAGAGATTGACACCATAAAGACAACGGCAAAACGAACATTTAAAAAAAATAAACGCATCACTATCCGTCTATATGATCACGATTTTGCTGGAATTCAGAAGAAAGCCCTAGAGATGGGTGTACCGTATCAAACGCTAATTTCTGGAATTATTCACCGTTATGTTGAAGGTGATATCAAAATAAAGCCTGCATGATAGTTGGAAAAAGGGAAACCCGCGAATCCTCCCCGTCCTACGGCCATGAGGCGTGGATGGTGTGAAATTTAATCCCAAGCTGCCAGCTCATTTCCCACCTGATTATCCGTACAAACAGAACCCTTTTTTACCATCCCTTTCAGAACGTTCTTTGATGTTGTCCCACCTCCTTCTTTTTACTATCGTCTTTTGATCAACACCGTTTGCACGTTGATATTTCACTGAGTGCAAGGTATCATAGGAAAGTCTTCCTACCCGGATCGGCTTTCTGTTAAAAAATATGAGGTGTATTTTCAGTACCAGGTCTATCCTGTAGGAAGAAAAATAACGTGTCTTTCGGCCTATTTCTGGTCAATAGGATATTTTTGTCTTTTCAGGATTAAAGAATAAAATGAGTAAAACACCGGCTAAGGTGGTGGCGATTATTCCGGCTCGCTATCATTCCAACCGTTTTGAAGGAAAACCGCTGGCAATGATAGCGGGCAAGCCCATGATTCAGCATGTGGTTGAGCGAGCCAAGCAGGCCAAAATACTCTCCCGTGTTGTGGTGGCAACGGATGATGAGCGGATAGCCAAGGCTGTTACCGGCTTTGGTGGCGAGGTGGTTATGACGCGGGTCGATCATGTTTCAGGCACGGATCGATTGGCTGAAGCTGCTGAGCTGCTCCGCATTGAAGAGCATAGTGTGGTGGTGAACATCCAGGGCGATCAGCCGCTATTTCCACCCGAGGTCATTGAACAGGTTGCCAACCCTCTGCTGGAGGATCCGGCCCTGTCCATGTCCACGTTGATTTATAAGATTATCAGGCCAGAGGAAATCACGGATCCGAACCATGTAAAGACTGTCTTTGATTGTGATAAGAACGCCTTGTATTTTTCTCGCTCACCGGTTCCTTTTCAGCGGAATCCAGAGGAGGAGGTGCAGCCGACTTATTATAAACATCTCGGTTTTTATGCCTATCGCAAGGGCTTCCTGTTAACCTTTGTGGCTCTCCCTGAAGGAGAGTGGGAACGCTTTGAAAAATTGGAACAATTACGAGCCTTGGAATACGGGTACCGAGTTCGAGTGGTTTTGACCGAACATGACTCCATTGAGGTGGATACCCCCAGGGATGCGCAGCGGGTAGAAGCGATGATCGGCCTGTAATACAGGGGCGTTTCGCGAAACGCCCGTACAGTATGTATATCAGGCTATGCAGGGGCAACGGCATTTCGTTGCCCCTGCTGCGTAATTATAAAAAGGGAAAATCATGAAAAAAAAAATTACGATAATCGGAGCAGGTAACGTCGGTGCTACAGCGGCGCATTGGGCTTTAACCCGTAACCTGGGCGATATCGTCCTACTAGATGTTATGGAAGGTATTCCACAGGGTAAGGCCTTAGATCTCTGGCAAGCCGGTCCGTTGGATTCTTATGCCGGAACCGTGACGGGTACCAATGACTATGCGGATTCTGCCGACTCTGACGTGGTGATTATTACTGCTGGCTTGGCTCGTAAACCGGGAATGTCCCGCGACGATCTGCTCGCAAAGAACGTGGCCATTGTCAAGTCCTGTGCCGAAGAGGCGGTCAAGCATTCGCCAAACTGTTTTATGATCGTGGTCACCAATCCCATTGATGCCATGGTGCATACAGCCTTCAAGGTTACGGGTTTGGACAAGAGCCGGATTGTCGGGATGGCCGGGGTGCTTGATTCGGCCCGTTATCGAACTTTTCTTGCCGAGGCCCTCGGAGTGGCTCCGGCTGATGTGAATGCCTGGTTATGGGGATTCATGGCGATAAAATGCTGCCCATGGTCAGGCTGGCCAATGTGGGTGGGGTACCGATCACGGAACTTCTCTCTCAAGAAAAGATTGCCGAAATCGTCGAACGAACCCAGCAGGGCGGGATTGAGATTGTTAATCATCTCAAGACTGGCAGTGCTTTTTATACTCCTGGTCTGGCTGCTGTTGAGATGGCTGAGGCTGTACTCAAGGACAGTAAGCGGGTGCTCCCCTGTGCAGCCTATCTTGAGGGTGAATTTGGGGTTTCCGGTTATTTTCTTGGGGTTCCGGTTGTGCTGGGAGAGAACGGGGTGGAACGCATTCTTGAATTCGCCCTGACGGACGAGGAAAAGACCGCCTTGCAGGATTCTGTGGACGCTGTGTCAAAACAGATGCAGGCCACCGGGCTGTAGACGAAGAGCAGGGACGTAAAAATAAGAAAATAAGGAAAAAATTTTCAGGTGGAAAACAAGACAAATATCCCCTTGGGTGATCTCTTAGCAGGCGTTACCAAAAAGGTTTTTTCTCCCCTTGATTTCATGGGCAAGGGGAGTCTCACAGAACGGGTTATTGCCTTTGCTCTCGGTGAAGAGCCCCCCTGTGATGTTCCTGGTTGCACGCAGGAGGATTGGCGGGGTCTCGCTGCCGGGCTCCGGCATGTGGATGTGGAGAATGTGCGGGTTGTGGTACTGGGAGGAGGAACTGGTCTCTCTAATGTGGTCGGCGGTGACTCACGGCGTGCGGATTGGAAGGAAACGCCTTTTACCGGCTTAAAAGAGGTTTTTCCGCATTTGCATTCAGTTGTCTGTGTGACAGACGACGGTGGTTCAACCGGGGAAATGCTCAAGGATTTTCCTCTGATCGGTTTAGGGGATCTGCGCCATGTTCTGCTTTCTTCCATCCGCAGTACAAACCTGAAAGAACAGTATCAGCTGGATGATGCTGCAGCTTTAAAAACTGCTGCTGCTTTGCACGGCTTTTTTAATTTCCGTTTCAACAAACCGCCAGAGTCCGCTACACAGTTATGGGCTGCAAGCGGAGTTGCACCCGAGATGTTGCCTTCGGGCCTGTCTGTTTATCTTGTTGATCTGGTTAAACGAATGCTTGCTGATGAACGTATGGCATCAGCCTTACGTCGTCCCCAATGCCTGGGAAATCTTCTCCTTGCCACTGCTATATACTCTAAATTGCCTGCTTTTTTTCGGACAGCTGAACTGGCTGCCAATCAAAGGCTAATGCAGACTGCAATTATGGACGGTTTGGCAGATCTGTCACAGGCTGTTGGGGCAGGTGCGCAGGCAGTGCTCCCTTGTACAGCAACTCCGTCTCAATTACAGCTACTTTATGCCAACGGCGTGCTAGTGACCGGTGAGCGTAAAGCTGGTGACGCACGACGGGGATATCCGGTGGAACGGACTATGGTCTGCTTCGCTGATGAGCCCTTATTGCCCGAGGCTGTCAGCCAGTGTATTGCTGAGGCTGATATTATTATTATGGCTCCGGGGAGTCTCTATTCTTCTATTATTCCCATTCTTCAGGTGCCAGGACTGGCTGATGTGATCCGCCGAAACGAGAAGGCCTTAAAGTTATTGGTGGCCAATATTTGGGTGCAGAAGGGCGAGACTGATGCGACCAGAGAATCCCCGGAAAAGCGCTTTTACGTCTCAGATCTTATCCGTGCCTATGGGCATAATATCTCTGGGGGGATTCATGGGCTGTTTTCCCATGTTCTTACCCTGGATCTTGCCGATATTCCAGGTTCTGTTTTGCAAAACTATATCCTGGAAAAGAAAGAGCCTATTTACATTGATAGCGATAAGGTGAGGGAGCTGGGATTTGAGCCGGTCCGCGCCTGTATTTTTTCTCGAAATTTTTTGGAGCGGCAGCGGGTTATTCAGCACGATCCTGATGCCCTTGCCCTTGTTGTTCGCAGTATCTGGGGGTTGCGAGAGACCGGTTTTTTTGCTCTCCCGTTAATTGCCGAAAGCAGTCTACCCGGCCCAGAGTTTTCTGTTAGAATCTCATCGGACAAGCTGATTCCCTGCATGCGCTATGAACGGATAGCTCGTGCTGTTGAAGGACTGGAGTTCAGATATCTTACCCTTGATGCTGAGTTGCCGGAGAATATGTCATCCTCCTTGCAGCAGAATATTTCTGCTGCTGTTCTTGAAATTTTCTGGCGTCATTCGGATATTCATCCGGATCATCTGCAATGTCTAAGCGGGATATCCTTGGTGGAGACTGCCTCCTGGAAGCGGTGCCAACAATGGATAATGTCTTTTCTTTTTATGATCCCGAAGACAGTTGTATAAAGATTCGCCAGGATCAAGCAGGATCTCCAGAGCGTTTAGAAGCTGCCTTGCTGATTGCTTTGGGGCAGTCCTTGCTGGGGAATTACTGTCAGAAAAAGAGCATGGAGGACGTGTTTGTCCAGGGGCGACAGGTCGGCAGGCTCTACCGCCTAATCACCAGAAAACGACAGGATCTCAAATGTTTCCTGCCGCCTGATGAGCTGGATACCTATTTGCAGCTCAGTCGAATGTGCCCAGAAAAAGAGGATAAACATTGTTATACCAGGTTGGTCAACTGTGACGAGGGATTTACTCCGCCCGGACTCCTCTTCGGCTTGATCTTTGCTTGGTATCTTGACAATCGTTTTGCTTCCAACGTGGAATATAAGATGTCTGTTATGAAAAATATTCCTTCTGATCTGATTCCAGAGCAGGTCAAAATTATGCGCAGGCGAAAAAAAATGATTCGTTTTTTTAGAGAGCGTATTTTTCGTGATCAGTTTTTCTAAAAAAGTTTATGGTCGTATCTTGGTGATGGAAACGGAACTACGGGCTGCGGAACTGATTTTTGAGGTATATTTTTTATGAGAAACATACTGATTATAGATGATGATGAACAAATGCGTAATCTGCTCTGTCGAGCTATGGAGTATGCCGGATTCGAGGTGGAAGCTGCTGCTGACGGAAGGAAAGGACTCCGCTTGTTTGAGGAAAACTCCTATGATTTGGTGATTACGGATTTGATTATGCCGGAGCAGGAAGGAATGGAGACTATTACCTTTCTCCGTAAGAATCATCCGGACGTCAAGATTATTGCTATCTCCGGGGGGGGACGTATAGGGCCGGAAACTTATCTGCCAGCAGCCTTAGAGCTCGGTGCAAATGCTGCCTTTGCCAAGCCTTTTCCCATTGATGAACTGATTAATACGGTCAAAGAGCTGCTCAATGTAACCTGAGTTGTTTTTTCCTTTTTTTTGACGCGGAGATCTGGGTACGCCCTTGATTCTTTTTTTGGAAGGGGGCAGGTGAGAGAAGCTGGAAGTCCCCGGAAAAGGGATAAAGGTGGTGAGCACGAGGGGTTTTATCGCCCTGACTATCGCCTACAATGAACTGCTCCGCAATAAGCCTGAGTAATCCCCCCTCTCTTTCCTTGAACGTAGAGCCATGATCTCACAAGAATCGGAGCCATCAGAACCATCCCAAAATAAGCCCTCCCTTGCGGTTCTCTTGGCCCTTCTCAAGCCCTTTTATTTTCAATACCGCTATCGACTGCTCTTTGGTTTTCTCGCCCTGTTAGCAGTGGATTTTTTGCAACTGACCATCCCGCTCTATCTGAAGCAGACCGTTGATATTCTAAAAAATGGCACGGCGACCTCTCGAGAACTCCTGCGTATAGGAGGCTTTCTTCTCCTCACAGCGGCTGGTATCATGGCCCTCCGCTTTACTTGGCGGGTGTTGATTATCGGTTTTTCTCGGCGGATGGAGGCGCATCTGCGTGCTCGTCTATTTGCTCATGTTCTTGCAATGGACAAATCCTTTTTTGATCAGCATCCTCCAGGAGATCTGATGGCCCATGCCTCCAATGATCTCTCTGCTGTCCAGATGGCTGTCGGGATGGGTATGGTTGCAGCTGCTGATGCCTTGGTCATTTCAGGGGCCGCCTTGGTGCTAATGCTCTATATCAGCCCCTTTCTCACCCTGATGGCCGTTCTCCCTCTGCCTCTGCTGGGTCTCAGTGCTTGGTTTCTCTCTGATAGGCTGCATACTCGTTTTGATCAGGTACAGCATTCGTTCGGCCTGATTACGGAGTTCGCCCGTAATAGCATGGTTGCTATCCGCCTCATCAAGAGTTATACCAGGGAACAGCAGCAGGCAAGAGCCTTTGGTGAGCTGGGTGAAAACTATGTTGCTGCTAACCTCAAGGTGGCTGTGGTGCAGGGGTTGCTTTTCCCGGTGGCGATCCTGGTGGGTAATCTGGGCATGCTGCTGATCTTATATTACGGTGGAAAATTAGTGATCAAAGAAGCAATAACGCTCGGTGATTTTGTCGCCTTTGTTCACTATCTCTATATGCTGATCTGGCCTATGATGGCTGTGGGCTGGGTGACCAATATTGCCCAGCGAGGCTTTACCTCGCTGGCCAGGATCCATCGTTTGCTGGCAGCCCGATCCCGGCTTGAGAACAGTCTCCCTGCCGTAGGGGCGAACCCCTGTGTTCGCCCTGAACATCCCTTGCAGTATATAAACGGGCAGGCACAGGGGCCAGCCCCTACAGTTCCGTATCGAAAAAAAGGGGTGGGTGGGGAGTACTATAAAGAGTTTTCAGCAAGATTTCGCTCGGATCCCGTCATCTCCCTGAGGGCATTGAATTTTTCCTACCCTCACCATCATAAGGCCGGAGCTTCTTCCTTGACCGGGATTTCGCTGGATCTGCGACCGGGCATTCTTGGGATTGCGGGCAGGACAGGCTCGGGGAAATCCACCGTATGCCGCCTGCTGACGAGACAGTATCCGGTCTCGGAGGGAATGCTTTTCTTTGCTAATCAGGATGTGAACAGTCTTGCTCCGGCTTTAATTCGAGAACAGATCAGTTATGTGAGCCAGAATCCCGTTCTTTTTTCCAGCACCATTGCGGAAAATATCAGTCTTGCTGTCCCTGATGCCTCGCAGGAAGAGATTGAAGCTGTTGCCAAACTGGCTGGCCTGCATGCAGATATTATCAATATGGAAAATGGGTATCAGACCAGAGTGGGCGAGCGCGGCCTGCGTCTTTCTGGCGGGCAAAAGCAGCGTTTAGCTATTGCCCGAGCCTTGCTGGCTGACCGGCCGGTTCTGATTATAGACGATGCCCTCTCTGCCCTAGATGTGGAGACCGAACAACAGGTCTTTGCCGGTATCCGTGCCCGTGTCACAGGAAAGATTGTCCTCATAGTTTCTCATCGCCTGAAGCTTTTATCTGGCACAGATCAGGTTCTTCTACTTGATCAGGGCAAGGCTGTGGCCTTGGAGCACCATGAGCACCTGCTGCTGCATAATGATTTTTATCAGGCTATGGCTGAGAAGCAGCAGGGGAGGGGCCGATAATGCATAATTTTGGTTATTTTGAAGAGGGCAGTGTCGGCAAGGTCTCTGATGTTCGTATCTGGCAGCGGATTCTCGGTTATTGCCAACCCCATAAGCTGGGTATCTTTTCCAGTATTTTCCTGTCTCTCCTTATCACTTGTGCAACCCTTGCCCTGCCGCGCCTGATGCAGTTGGGTATTGATACGTATATCGCTGTTGCTGGTCAGGACACGGCAATTCGCCTTGCTGGTCTGGCAAACCTGGCATTCATCTACGGGGGGGCAGTGCTCCTCGCCTTTGCTGCCGGATTTATTCAGGTTGTCCTGTTGGAGTACATTGGCCAGTCGATCATGCATCGCCTGCGTAATGATCTGTATCAGCATATCCTCGGGCTTGATCTTGCTTTTTTTCATCGGCATCCTGTTGGGCGGCTTGTTACACGGTTGACCAATGATATTCAGAATATGCATGAAATGTTCACCTCAGTCATGGTGACCCTGTGTAACGATCTTCTCAAGCTTGTGGGAATCCTTGTGGTTCTGTCGTTTATTAACCTCCGCCTTGCTGTTGTGATGGGGCTTTTTTTGCCTCTTGCCCTGACAGTGACGCTGTTTTTTTCCCGTCTTGCCCGAGAGCAGTTTCGGGCCGTGCGTAGTCAGTTGGCTGTTGTGAATTCCTTTCTCCAGGAAAATATCTCAGCTGTGACCCTTGTCCAGCTTTACGGAAGGGAGCTGGCCAGCAGGACCCGCTTTAACGTGCTGAACCATGAGTTTATGCAGCGAAGCTTGGCACAGGTCCGCCTCTTTGGTTTTTTTATGCCTCTGAGCGAATTTCTCTCCTCCCTGGCTATGGCAGTCATCCTCTGGTACGGAGGGGGCGAGGTGCTGAAGCGTCAGCTCACTATCGGCGAACTCGTGGCCTTTTTTTCCTATATGCGCTTGTTTTTTCAGCCTATGCGCGACCTTTCCCAGAAATACTCCATTGTTCAGTCAGCTCTTGCCTCGGCAGAACGGATTTTTCAGCTGCTTGATAAGGGGAGCAGTATCCATTCCCCCAAAGATCCTCTCTGTATTGATTCGGTTAAGGGAGAGATTCGCTTTGAGCAGGTTGGCTTTTCTTATGAAGAGGATCAGGGAGATGGGCAGAAGGAGGGTCAGCAGGACGGACAAGGCGTGCTTCGGGATATTAATTTACAAATCAGAGCCGGAGAAACCCTTGCCCTGGTCGGATCCACCGGGGCTGGCAAGTCCACCCTTATCAGCCTGTTGGTCCGTTTTTACGATCCGAGCCAGGGGCGAATTCTCCTTGATGGCCATGATCTCCGAGATTTTGCGGTCTCGGATCTGCGCCGGAAGATTGGATTGGTGTTGCAGGAGGTTTTGATTGAACCGGACACGGTGCTGGCCAATATCAGGCTGGAAACAGGTATGAACCGAGTCGAGGTTGAAGCAATGCTTGCTGAGACAGGTATGGATGCCTTTATTCAACGTCTGCCCAAAGGGTTGGATACTCGCATCGGGGAGGGCGGGCTTGATCTCTCTTCTGGAGAAAAACAGCTGTTGGCCTTTGCCCGCATTTTATGTCGTGATCCGGCTGTGCTTATTCTGGACGAGGCCACCTCTTCGGTGGATACGGAGGCGGAAAATTTGCTGGAGCAGGCTGTGGAGGCCAGTTTTGCAGGCCGCACCTCCATCATCATTGCCCATCGTCTCTCCACAGTGCGACGGGCGGATCGGATTGTGGTTATGGATCAGGGGCGGATTGCGGAACAGGGCAGCCATGATGAGCTGATGGCCCAAGGGGGGCTTTATGCCAATCTTATTGCTCTTGATTTGCAGGAAAGGTGAGGCGCTTTTGTGGTGCCCCAAAGGCTGTCAGATTCTGTTTTTGGGGTTCGAAGCAGTGACCCCGCCCTGTAACCCGCATCACTGCGTGGTCTGATTTTATCCTGTGATACCGACATGGGTATTTTTTAAAAGGCCGATATTTTTCTGGTTTCTCAAAAAGTAATTTGATTTTCTCTCTCTAATGCGTTATATGGAGTATTTAATGGTATTGATCATCAAGAGTATATGACTGTCAGTGAAAATACTGGTGGGATAGCCTATGTGATATGTAAAACGGAAGAAACATTAATAAACATTTGAAATAAAAACTGGAAATGTTAAGCAAATGGAAAATGTTAAAGAGAACGAACTAGTAACACTTGATTTTCTTGATGAGAATCAATCTTTATTGTTTTCTAGAGAATTAGATTATGCTCTTATCCCTAATCTTGGAGAAGAAATTGAGTTTGATTCTTCCAGATATAAAATTATGAAAAAATGTCATTGTTTTGGCGAGTTAGTTTCGAAGGGCATTTTTAATAACCCACAAATTTCATTTGAACTTGCCAAATTAGATAAATAAGCTTGGAAGGATGGAAACTGTTTGGATGTTCAATTGAAGGCTTGTTTGGATTTGAATGGTTACGTTGTTATGTAATAAGTAAATCAATGGAGGCATTTATGGTAAATTCAAACGTCAATAAATCTTTTTTAGAGGCATGTGGATGGTGCGGAATTGCGCTTTTGTGGAGGTTAAAATGAGTAACGGGTATTCCAAGTCCAGACGAGAGCGAGATTGAGTTGAACAGCAGTTTTCACCAAGATTAGCGCGGGGGTTCGAATCCCTCCCTCCGCACCATTTTTATATTTATTTTGCCGGGTACGCGCTCAGCGCGTAACCCGGTTTTTTTATTTGATCAACCGCAAGTAATTTTTACGCGGCCTTTTGCTTCTTCTTAACAAATAGGGAACCTACCTCGTTAAATTTCCCATCAATAATATAACGGGGTATCACAGCTCCTGCTTCACTCCTCCTTAAGCGCAGCAATAACCTGCTGCATCTCCCAAGCCCCGGTAAGCTCCAGAAAGATTTCTTCAAGATCAATATCCTGATTCTCTCGCCCCGCCTTTTTCCGCAGTTCCTCCATTGTCCCAATGATATGCAAGGTGCCGTCGGTGATAATCGCGATACGATGACAGAGTTCTTCCGCGATTTCCAAGGAATGGGTGAAGAGGAAAATCGTGCTGCCTTCTTCTGCTTTTTGGCACATCCCGTGCGAGTAGCTTTCAATGAGATGATCCTCCCATTTGCCAAGATCGAACATCTCACGATATAGCCGGAAAGGTGTGAAGTGCGCACCCTGCTCTCTACCCGCTGTATACTTTTACTTCCTGATAGCACTGTTTCTTTTTTATCATTCTTGACTTATTGTATCCTTATGGATACAGTAAAGACATGGAATATGAACTGCGCAGCACCAAGCAGTTTGACAAGTGGTTTGCCGGGTTGAAAGACCGACAATCAAGAAATAGGATAGCCAGACGCCTTGACAGCATGGTTATCGGTTCCTTTGGTGATCATAAAACAATCACCGCCAATCTTTTTGAGCTTCGTATGTTCTTTGGTCCTGGATTTCGCGTATACTTCACAATCTTGGGGCGAGAGGTGATTTTTCTTCTTGCCGGTGGCGACAAATCCACCCAAAAGAAAGACATTGCCAAGGCAAAAGAGCTTCAGAAACGGTTGGAGGAAAAATGATGGCCCTTAAAACAAAACTTTTTGATGTTGCCGAACATCTGGAAACCGAGGAAGATATCAAAATATTTCTTCAGGACGCGGCTAAAGGAACCCCAGAAGAATTTATTCATGCATTGAACACGGCGGCCCGTGCCATGGGCATGACTGAAGTTGCCAAAAAAGCTGGCGTCACAAGGGCAAGCCTCTATAAATCTCTGGCTGATGGAGGCAAGCCACAATTTACCACCGTCAGCAAGGTAATCAAGGCCCTTGGCTGCAAATTGGCTGTGGCTTAGGAGGTCACATTTAAGTGTGGTAATCGATACCTAAACCAGAAAGGCGTGCAATGCACACCTGGCGGCTAGCTTTTTGCCTGCCCTATACATTAAATCAATAGGAGACCGTACCCCCTTGTTAAGGCACTCTTTTCCAGACTCTGGAGCCCTCTCCTGTATCAGGGTACTCCCTCTAGCCACAGCCCCCCGTTCGTTTCACCCCTCTTTAAGCGCCGCAATAACCTGCTGCATCTCCCAA
>MTKO01000038.1 GCA_004028505.1 Candidatus Electrothrix aarhusensis | reverse complement strand
GGGTTTGTGTTTCAATCCACGCCCCCGTGAAGGGGGCGACGCCCGGAGCCCCAATCTGCACCGGGGCCAGGGTTGTTTCAATCCACGCCCCCGTGAAGGGGGCGACTAGATGGATCTTTTGTCGCTGAGTCGTGGGAAGTAAGTTTCAATCCACGCCCCCGTGAAGGGGGCGACGCCCGGAGGCCCCAATCTGCACCGGGGCCAGGGTTGTTTCAATCCACGCCCCCGTGAAGGGGGCGACGTTGCCACAGAAGCGACAATAGAAAAACTTGGAGTTTCAATCCACGCCCCCGTGAAGGGGGCGACTGTCAAGCTGTAACCACCTGTTACGGCTTAACGAATTACTACGTTTGCGCGAACCGCATTTTTTAGACGCAGTCGCAAAGAACAAAAGATGCTCTTTTTGGTAAAAACCTCCTGATTTCAACATGTGCGAACCTCCCGTGTTTTTCTGTCTGATAGAGGTTCGCGCAACCCTTTGGTAAGAGCCGACCGGCTGTCGCCCATCTAAGAGGGGAAAACAGGTTAGCAACCTGCAAAAGAACAAAGATAACCGACGCCTTGCAAAAGAGCAACCGATTATGAAACATAATCGGATGAGTATTTTACACGTATAAGCCAGAACTTCAGAGAGATAAAATGCATCCCCCGACAGCCTCTGCTTGACTCTGCCTCTCTTTCATGTCATTACACCTGAGAAAAACTATAGGGCAGCAACGTCACCAATCGTTTCCTGCCACTGAATTCACCAATTACTCAGGTAGAAAGCATAATGCCACGTATTTTTTTGACAATAATAATCATCATGGGAATGATGATCCTTCTTCCGACAACTGGCTTTGCCGTTGACAGCAGCACCCGCACCCTGCTCCAGTTTTTAGAAACAGAACCTACACCCCGTTTTCCCTTATTACCGCCTTCTCTCTCTATTACAGACAGCTTTAAACCAAGCGCAACCTCTTACGCCGGTACTATCGTACAATTGAAAGGGACAGCCTATATTTACCATAAGGAGGGAACATCTGCCTATAAAGTAAGAAAGGATCTTCCCGTCTTTAACGGTGACACCTTGGTTACCGCTCAAAACAGCAAGGTCACCTTACAGATGAGCGATGACACCACCCTGGTGTTAACGGCCCAAACCAAGTTGCTCATAGAAAAATCCCTGCCCAGAATGAAGGCTCGCGACACAGTCCTACAACTTTTTTTCGGTAGAATACGAGCCTTGGTCAAGAAACTTTCAGGAGAATATACGATAAAAACAACTAATTCTAGTGTCGGCGTGCGAGGAACAGATTTTGCAGTGGCAGTCGCACCTATTTCAAAGAACAGGCCGCTGGGCGGGGAAAAAAAAGTGACGACAGGATTTCTGACAGCGGTACTCACAGGAGGACATCAATCAACAGTAGAGCTGAACGGTCTCTTTGGTCCCTCGGTTACAGTAAAACCGTTTTCAGTAGCCCGAGTGCCTTCAGAAAATCGGGCAGAACAGGCTGTGTATATCGGACCTAGCGCAGTAGCTCTTCTTGAGCAGATTGCCCCGCAACAACATGAAGTCCTGCCCACTGTTTCGGTTGCTTCCTGCTGGATGGTCTCTGTTAAAATCCTCGGCACAGAGAAAAAGAAATATTTCAAGGTCTGTAAGCCTGGGCAGAAACCCGTGGAGAAGTAGAACTCAATCATCAAGCTATGGGCCTGAAGCAGCCTTACTGCCTACGTGGATCAAAGGCCTCCCGCAGGGCTTCACCTATAAAAATCAAAAGGATCAGGGTGCCAACCAGGACAATAAAGGTCGTTAAGGAGAGCCACCAAGCCTCGATATTGCCCTTGCCCTGTTTCAGTAGCTCCCCCAGACTCGGTGTTGTGGGGGGAACGCCAAGGCCAAGAAAATCTAAAGCGGTGAGGGAAAGAATTGCGGAAGATACCCTGAAAGGAAGAAAGGTAATCACCGGGGTCATGCCGTTGGGCAGGAGATGACGGTACATAATGGTCAAATTGCCCACGCCCAAGGCCTTGGCCGCCTTTACATATTCCATATTACGCCCCTTAAGGAATTCCGCCCGCACATAATCGGATAATCCCATCCAACCGAATAAGGAAAGGAGAATCAGCAGCAAAAATATGCTGGGTTTAAAAATCGAGGCAAAGATAATCAGGAGATAGAGCTCTGGCATTGAACTCCAAATTTCGATGAAACGCTGAAAAAACAAATCCGTCTTGCCGCCAAAGTAGCCTTGGACCGCTCCGGCGATTATGCCTACAAAGGTTCCGATCAGGGTCAGGGCAAACCCAAAAAGGACAGAAAGACGAAACCCGTACAGTAAACGGGCCAAAACATCCCGGCCTCGGTCGTCAGTGCCGAGAATGTTTTCTTTCGCCGGTGGTGACGGAACAGGACGGTCAAGTTCAAGATTAATTGAGGTATAGTCGTAGGGATTCAATGGAAAAATAACCTTATTGCCGTCAGTGGTCAATTTTTCCAGAATATAGGGATCTTGATAATCTGTCTCGGTTTCAAAATCACCGCCAAACACGGTCTCTGGATAGGCCTTGACCAGGGGAAAATAATACTCGCCCTGGTATTTAACCAGTAAGGGCTTATCGTTGCTCAGCACTTCGGCAAAGAGGGAAATCCCGAACAACAGGCTGAAGATAACCAGACTGTAGAAGCCTCTCCGGTTTTTTTTAAAATTTCGCCATCTGCGGGCTGCAAGGGTCTGTTTATTCATAGTTATAGTTATAGCTATTTACCTTCCCTTATCACTGTAATTTCTCAAAACTAATTCTCGGGTCAACCCAAACATAACTGAGATCCGAAAGCAGTCGAGCAATCAGCCCAATCAGGGTGAAAAAATACAGGGTTCCCAGCACCACCGGATAATCTCTATTCATGACAGAATCATAGGCCAGTAGACCCATGCCGTCCAAGGAAAAAATCGTTTCAATGAGCAGTGACCCGGTAAAAAAAGCAGTAATAAATGAACCGGGAAATCCGGTAATAATCGGGATAATGGCATTGCGGAACACATGTCGGTACAGGACCTGATTATCGCTCAGCCCCTTAGCCCGAGCCGTCATAACGTATTGCTTACGAA
Organism: Candidatus Electrothrix aarhusensis; assembly: GCA_004028505.1. Taxonomy (GTDB): domain Bacteria; phylum Desulfobacterota; class Desulfobulbia; order Desulfobulbales; family Desulfobulbaceae; genus Electrothrix; species Electrothrix aarhusensis. The sequence goes on along the minus strand of MTKO01000038.1, from coordinate 27,536 downwards.
TTTCTTCCAAAAACGAGTTCTTGGTCAGCATGGTCATGACAGCTAAACTGCCCACAGTTGAGGAGATGATGGGCAAAACCATATGCCAGAGATAATCCAAGACCTTGCCTGTCCAGCTTAACTCAGCCCAATTATCCGAGATCAGACCACGCAAAGGGAAGACATTCCAGAAGCTGCCCCCACCAAAGAGGACAATAAGGAGAATTCCCAGGACAAATCCGGGTATGGCATATCCGATGAGAATGACTGTACTGGTGATTACATCAAAACGAGACCCATCAAGAATAGCTTTGCGGATCCCGAGAGGAATGCAGACCGAATAAACAATCAGAAAGGTCCAGATGCCCAAGGACATGGAAACCGGCAACTTCGAAATGACCAGCTGTGCCACGCCCTTCTGGTGATAATAGGAGTCGCCAAAGTCAAAGACGAGGTAAGAGCCCATCATGGAGAAAAAGCGCTGCATGGGCGGTTTATCAAAACCGTACAGCTTTTTTAGCTGATCAATGCGCTCCTGATCAAGCCCTTGTTTTCCCTGATAGAGCCCTGAACGCCCGCCGCCTGACTCGCCGCCCGCACCACGGCCTTCAATCTGGGCCATCATCTTCTCAACCGGCCCTCCGGGCACAAACTGGGTAATGACAAAGGTGATAAACATGACCCCAAACAGGGTGGGAATCATGAGCAAAAAACGCTTGAGAATGTAGAGACTCACAGTTCCACCACAGCCACTGATCCACCTCTTCTGGGATCGCCAACCCCGCCGATACCGGGCATCACCGCATGCACTCCGCCAAAATAGAGATCGGGTGCTTCCCAAAGGTTGACTTGAACCTGCTCTTGCAGGGCCTGCATTGCCTCCGCGCTGAAGCCCGGTTCAACCTGAAGGGTTTCTTCGTCCCCGTCCCAGTACATTCTCGGAGCCAGCACGGCCTCAGAGAGGTCCCTTTGAAAATCAACAACCTGGGTCAGCACCTGAGACAAGGCCGTCCGGATGCGTTTGGAGCCGCCGCTGCCGAAAACTAATTTGACCTCATTATCATGGAGCAATGCGGACGGCGACATCATCGATCCGACCCGTTGCCCCGGCGGATCAGCATGGAACCCGCCCGGATGGAGATCATCCTCGCCCATCATATTATTCAACATAATGCCAGTTCCCGGCACAAAATAACCAGACCCTTCCCCGTTGGAGCAGGTCATGGAGGCAATATTGCCCATGCTGTCTGCAACGGAAACATGGGTGGTGCCCCGACTGAATCGACGAATTCGTTCCGCACTTGCCTGAACTTCCTGACCAGCAATAAAATCCGCCAAGGCCTGGGGGCTAGATATGCCCTGTTTACGTAGCCGCTCTACCTCGCGCATAAGACCTAAAGTGCGAAGCAGATGCTCCGGGCCACCCCAGTCCTGAACAGGCCCGGCAAGACCCCCTGCTTTTTCTTGCAATAACAGGGATAAGCCGATTAGAGATCCGCCAAAATCCGGTGCGGTCAACAGGGTATGATTATGGTACTGTACCCGTAGCGGCTTGCGCTCAATGACCCTATAGGCAGCAAGATCCTGGGCCGTGAGAAGACCACCGCCGGTACGCATGTCCTGGTCAATGCGAGCTGCGATATCACCGGCATAAAAATTATTGTCCTTTTCCTCGGGCAAATGACGGAGAAAGTCGGCAAGTTCGGGATTAGATAAAGTTTCACCGACCTGAATAAGGCGTCCGCCGGGCTCATACAGTTCGGCCCCGGTCTCGCTTATTTCCAGAATCGGGCGAAGAATCTTGATAAAATAGGCCTGCACCTGGTTCAGTTTATGGCCTTGTGCTAACTTGACCGCAGGCTCCACCACCTCTTGCAAGGGCATACGGCCTAAGCGTTCATGAATATGCAGCAACCCCTTCAAGGTGCCAGGAACAGCCGCAGACCCGAGCCCGATGTTAAACTCCTGGGTTGATCCTGAAAAATCAACATCGATAGGATAAAAATGCGGCTCCAGCTTGGAGGACTCTAGGCCAAGGCCGGGGGTATCCACAAAGAAATCAAAAAATATTTCCTGATGATCCGCAGTACGGGTCAAGGCAAATCCGCCTCCGCCCAGACTGGTCAGCATAGGTTCGGCAACAGCACCAGCAAAACCCGCTGCAACCACTGCGTCAAAGGCATTGCCGCCCGCCTCCAGGATGAGAGCTGCTGCTTCGGCCACTGCCTCATGACCGGCGGCAACAACCGCTTTGTTCTTCTTCATATTCATTACTGCTCTCTCAGCCAATAATCATTTCTCAGGCTGATGATCATCTCTTTAAAATTTTTCTTTTCGCCTCCAGCCAACTGGCGTTGTCGATCTGCTCCTGTGCCCTGTTCCAAAATTTTACAGAGCTCACGGACATAGCCTGTCGTATGAAACCGATCAGTCACTGGCTGAATAAGCTGAAACAGCTTATCTGCGGCCTGCCGAAAAGTAAGATCGGAGCTACCCAACAACCCGTAGATATCAACAAAACGTCCGTCAAGCCCGTATCGGGCTGCTTGCCATTTATTATATTTCAACAGCTGTAAACTGACCGGTCGAGAAGAAAGGTTAATTTCAGCAAGGCAGGCAGCCAGAGCCTGAATAACAGCTGTCAGCCCCAGGATGGAATAAAACCGACATGGCAGGTCGCAGATACGAACCTCCACAGTACCGAATCCTGGACTTGGTCGTACGTCCCACCAAAGATCCTTGAGTCGTTTAATAGCCTGATGTGCATGCAAATTATTCACCTCCTCTGCAAAGCCCTGCCAATTCCCAAGATAACCGAAAATACCTGCAAGGGGAAGGAGCTCAAACAGCTTAGTCCGATAGGATTGAAATCCAGTATCTTGACCGCGAAAAAAGGGTGAGGAACTACTCAAGGCAAGGAGGATGGGGAGATAGGGCTGAATAATGTCACAGACCTTGATCGCGGTATCCCCATCAGGCATGCCCACATGAACATGCATCCCTTGCGTAATGAACTGACGTCCGACCAGTTGCAGTTCATCCATGATTCGCTGATACCGTTCTCCTTTACTCAATACCTGGACAGAGGGCTCCGCAAAAGGATGGAGCTGGTCGAGTAAAGATAGCAAGCCTCGTTCACCGCCACATCTTCAACCAGATGGATGAGTCGGCTGAGATCAGCAGCCACATCATTGACTGTATCGCAGATACCAGTCTGCATCTCTATAATAGATTGGAGAAACTCAGGAGCAATCCTATCGTTCCCCTCCAGGGCAAGATTTTTTAAAATGCTGTTTGCTCGTGGAACCAAGTCGAAACTACGACAATCAACAAGCTGAAATTCTAGCTCAACACCGAGGGTAAACGCCCGGCTACCGCTAAATATTGGTGTGAATGTGCTCTGTTCCATCTGTTGAATTTTCTGATTTACGATTTTTGCAGGTATCGCAAGGCATGAACGGCAACAGTGGCCAGCCATCGGCTTCCGTAGCCTAAAACTTTTTCGTCAAAATCAAAAGAACCGGAATGGGAAGGTCCGGTATCCTGGTCTGTTGCAGCTCCGAACCGGATCATGGTTCCGGGAATTTTCTCCTGATAAAAAGAGAAATCTTCTCCCCCGAGGCTCGGAGCTCCCTGGGATATAACTTGATCAATACCCACAACCTCCTGAGCCGCCTGCCGGGCAAGAGCACAGGAAACCGGATCATTCACTACCGCGGGTAAGCCTTGGTGGAGGGTGAAGCTGATTTCGGCCTTGCACATTTCTTCAAGACCGCGTACCACGCTCTGCATCCTCTCGATGATCTGGGTCCTTGTATCCGGATGGGTGCTGCGAATCGTCCCTTCAAGCACAGCCTTACCGGCAATGACGTTATGCACTGCTCCCGCTGCAATCCGACCCACTGTAATCACACCGGGATGGGCAAGGTTGATCATTCGGGAAACCATCGTCTGGATATTCAAGACCAGGCTTGCACCGACGACAACAGCGTCAATAGCTTCATGAGGCCTAGCAGCATGTCCGCCTTTGCCGCAGATTTCAATGATAAAGGGATCAGCACAGGAGCAGATAAGGCCCTGATCAACGGCGAGATGCCCAACCGGATGATGGGTGTCTATATGACCGCAGAAAATCATATCCACATCTTGTAGACAGTTGTCGGCAATCATAGCAGCAGCCCCATTTCCCGTCTCTTCCGCTGGTTGAAAAATAAGTACAACCCTGCCGCCGACCTCATCAAGGATAGCACTCTGGGCCAGTAATTCTGCTGCTCCGAGCAGCATGGCTGTATGTCCGTCATGACCGCAGGCGTGCATCACGCCCGGCTGCTGCGATGCAAAAGCAAGGCCGGTTTCTTCGGAAACAGGCAGAGCGTCCATATCAGCCCGCAGGGCCACGCAAGGGCCGGTACCTTTTCCTAGCTCCGCCCGTATGCCGGTGCCTCCGGCTAACCCTCCTGTATAAGGTATCCCCAGTCTTTCCAGCTCTTTTTCGATCAGGGCGGATGTTTTTTCTCTTGATAGGAAAGCTCCGGGTGGCGATGCAATGCACGGCGGGTCTCCAGGATTTTTTTTTCCTGCTCCTCAGTTACAGTAAACAAAGTTATTCCTGTTCAACCAATTCATCATTTTTAAAGACCCCTTTTACAACGCGACCATCGGTATACTTGATCATTCCGGCTCCGTTTCTACGACCGGATTGAAACATCCCTTCGTAGACAGTACCGTCGGCCGAGGTCAACTTCCCATACCCATGAGGCAGATCGTTTTTAAATGCCCCTTTGTATTTTTTACCATTTTTGTAGATCAATTCCCCTTTTCCGGAAAAGAAGCCATCGGAAAATTCTCCTTTATAATAGCTGCCATCTGGAAAAATATAGGCCCCCTTACCCTCGAAGACCCCTTTGACAAAATTTCCTTCATAGGATGAGCCGTCAAGATAGGTAAAAATGCCTTTTCCTTCACGTTCTCCCTTCTTAAAGGAGCCGCTGTACCGGCGTCCGTCCGCAAAAACATAGGTCCCTTGTCCATGAAACTTCCCAGCAGAAAACTCGCCCTCATAGCTTTCTCCGTCTGCCAGCTCCATGGTGCCCCGACCTTCCATCTTTCCATTTTTGAACTCTCCCTGATAATGGGAAGAATCAGGTAAGTCAACCCCTCGTACCCCGCTGAACGAGTTCTCTCCCTTCTTTTCTTCTTTCTCTTCTTCTCCATGAAAAGAATAAGGAATTTCATTGATCAGAACAAGATGTCCCTCTTCCTCCGGTTCTTCCTCGCTGATTTCAAATTCTTCAACAGGAGGTTCATACTTAGCAGGGGGAACCTGCGGCACAGGCTCAACAGCTTTTTTTACAGAGGCTACAGGTCTCTGAATGCGTATCTCAGTCTCCTGGACTTCGCTTTCTTTTTCACGTTCTTTTTCAATAACCAGTTTTTCCTCAATCAGGCTATCTACCACCTTCATTTCAGCACTCTGAGCAGGCTCGACAGGCTCATGCATCTCTTCCTTGTGTAGATTCTGCACCACCTTCTTTGTCTGAGGAATAATGACGACTTTTTCCTTCGCCTTCTTCGTCTTTTTCGCTGTATCGGTTCGGATAACGGCTCTTTTTTCTCGCCTCGGCCTAGGAGCCCGATCAGCAGGCTCATTTTTAGAAAAAAGCCCTTCATAGACCCGCCCGTCAGCATATGTCAATTTTCCTATACCAACCCTAATCCCCTTTTCCCATTGGCCTACATAGCGAGAACCGTCTCCGTAGGTCATGGTTCCTTCACCGTGCGGCAATCCGTCCAGCAGATCGCCCTGATACTGCTGGCCAACGTCAGACCAGTTCACCGTTCCCTGACCAGTAATTGCTCCGTCAAGAAAAGTTCCAATATAGGTTCGACCGTTTTTTTCCTTTAAGGTACCGCGTCCGTTATACAGGTCATTTTCAAAATAGCCTTCATAGCGGGTGCCGTCAGTCATTTGCAAAATCCCGTAGCCATGACGTACCTTGCCGACATAGCTACCAATATAGACAGTGCCGTCAGCATAACGACGAACGCCCTTACCGTTCGGATGACCGTCACGAAATTCTCCTTCAAAGCTGCTGCCGTCGGCCATGATCATTTCGCCCTTTCCGTGCAGAAAATTGCTCCGAAAGTCGCCAACGTATTTTCGCCCATCTGGATACATCAAGACGCCTTTGCCATGAAATTTACCGAGCTCGAATTCTCCCTGATAGCGCCGCCCGTCAGCTTCTTTTAGGATACCTTCTCCATCAATAACACCGTTTTTAAAGGTGCCTTTATAAGAGCGGCCATCTAAGGTTTTCAATATACCAAAACCTTGAAATTTACCTCTGACAAACTCGCCATCATATTCCATTCCGTCTGGAGTAACCAGATGCCCACGTCCCCAAAGAAAACCTTTTTTAAATTCACCCTCATACGACCGACCCTGAGCACTTTGTAACTTTCCTACACCATTTTTGCAGTCTCCAGAAAGACAACCGGCATAACTGGTCAGGGTTGTTGCACATTGAATAACTAAGGCAGCAATCAGTATTTTGGTCCTTCGCATCAAAACTCCCTGTGTTACTTAACGTTCCGTCTCATGTGATTCAGGAATTCTCCTGATTAAGTTCTTTTCAGTGAACCACCTTAGCCGGAGGCGGAGGAGGAGGTCAAAATAATATTTTCAGAGGCAAACTTTTGTGTTCTCTGTGTTCGCCCTTTGCATCTAAAAAGGGGGCGTTCTGTGCTCAACATTTTTTTTCAACTCTACTGATAAACTCTTGAGCTGTCACAGGATCACCAATTTCTTCCACCAGGCAGTGGTCAGCTCAATTATACGAGTGGACACAACAGGGCCGTTCTGTTGCCATTGTTCGATGTAATCGCGAAGGATCATGCCAGCGGCAGGCCCGATTACACCGGCAAGGGCCTGTTCAATCTCTTGAAAAATCTTCTGAATCTCATCAGGGTAATCGCCCCTGGCATAATCCGTCATCCTCTACTCCTACTCCAGTCCTTTGCCAAAACCTCACAGGAGTTAGCAGTTTACGTATAGCACATTTACATATACGTCTCGACTCAGGAACGATAATCAGCATTAATATTTACATAATCACATGTTAAATCCGTCGTGAACACCTCCACGCTTTCGTTTCCATCCCGCAGGTCGACAGTAACAGTAAACTCCTTTTGTTGCAAAACTTGAGAGGCTTTTTCTTCTGCCTCTTTGCCGAGCCCAAGTCCGTTCTCAACCATCACTGTATCATCAAAGGCTATGGAAACCCGATCCGGCTGAAAATGACATCCAGACCGACCGAGCGCGGCGATAATCCGGCCCCAGTTCGCATCTTCACCGAAAAATGCTGTCTTGACCAGAGCAGAGTTGGCAATGGTTCGGGCACCGTTCATTGCCTCTTCTTTATTCCTTGCGCCGATCACCCGCACTGTTACCACCTTGGTCGTTCCTTCGCCGTCTGAAACGATCTGCAAAGCAAGATCCTTGAATATCTTATGTAACGCTTCTGTAAAAACTCCTAAGCTCTCTTGGTTTTCTTCATCAATCCAAGAATTTTTCGCAGCACCGTTCGCCATAACCAAGACGGTGTCATTGGTCGAGGTATCCCCGTCCACCGTAATCAGGTTGAATGATTGTTCCACCCCGGTTTTGACGATTTTATTCAATGCGGCAAAAGAAATTTGAGCATCCGTCACAACAAAACAGAGCATGGTGGCCATATCCGGCATGATCATACCAGAGCCCTTGGCAACGCCCAGCAAATTCACGGCAACTCCGTTAATCTCCACAGTGGCGGAAGAGGTCTTTGGCACAGTATCCGTGGTCATAATTGCCTGGGCAAGGTCATCGAAACCATCCTCTTTCAAAGAAGCGGCAAGTCCCGGCACCGCTCGGATAAAAGGGTCTAGGTTTATCGCTCGCCAATAACCCCTGTAGACGCGATTTGCACCAATTCTTCATCGATTCCTAAAGCATCAGCAACTAAGGAACCTGTGCGCAATGCCGCCTCCATGCCCTGTTCACCTGTACAGGCATTGGCATTCCCGCTGTTCACCACCACAGCCTGTGCCTTGCCGTTGATCAGACGTTTTTTGCCCAGCACCACCGGAGCAGCCTGAACAATATTTGTTGTAAACATGCCGACCGTCACGGCCGGAACCTCGGAGTAGATCAGGCCGAGATCAAGTCGATCCTGATAACGAATACCTGCTTTGACAGCAGCGGCAGTAAACCCTTTGACCTTCATTGAACGCTCAATTTAATTTTTTCTGGTTCCCCAGAGCTATTGCAGGGTGCAACAATCTGTCACCCTGCGAAAATACGCAGCAACTAGCTTGGCATGATTAGCTCAGTATAACAAAGAGTTAAAAGGCTACGGTTAGCCTTTCTTTCTCCCTTACAACAATTCAATATAACAAATATAATATCATAGAGCGTGACCTGTGTATAGTACGTTATCATCCCTCTTTATGATATTAATTTTTATCTTTCCTCGGAGAGCGGAAAACAAAACCGAAACGATTTACAGCATAAGTCGGTTGATAAAATTCCACGTCTCAGCTGCCCACTCATAGATCATTTGCTGTGATAACTCAAGATTTTCACAAGTAGGCACAAAGGACGATGAGCCCAGTTGATTATTATTTTTGATAAGAAAATCAGTCGGTGCAGCGATGGGGTGCATGCCCGCCTCCTGGAACAACTTCATAGCTCGTTCCATATGCACGGCAGAGGTCACCAAAATAAAAGGCATATCTATATCTTTGATTTTAAGCATGGGTTGCAGCATTTTTACCTCTTCTGCGGTATCGCGGGGCCGTTCTTCCATGACCAAGCGTCCGCTGTCCACGCCCAATGATTGAGCTACCCGACCCGCGATTGCGGCATTAGCCTGGGGATCCTGATTTGCCCCTCCGCTGAAAACCAGAAAGGTCTGTGGAAGCTGGCGTTGAATGCGAATACCCTCCACCAATCGATATAAGGAGGCGGTATTCAATTGATTGCTTTCCGGGATACCAGGGTCAGTGGTGTTTGAACTCCCGAGCACAACAACAAAGCGAATCCTGCGCTGCTCCTTTTCGGAAATTTTTTCAATATCCAGAGGAGTGTATTTTCTTTCCAATTTTTCTACATGCTGACGCGCAGGCAGGCCGTATCCAAGGGCAATAAAAAGGCAGAGGGTCACGAACAAAGAGAGAAACGCCATCTTACGCAGACCGAAAAGCAAAAAAAACAGTGCCAAGAAAATACAAAATACGCCTATGGGGAGAGGTGCAAGAAAAGGCACCAGAAAGCGAGCAAATTCAATCATTTTTTTTCACCTATTTTTCCTCCTTATTATTTCAGACCTGCTCATAGGACCCTTTCCGCAAATTCTCTGCAGTATACAGATACCTTTTTATTTTATGGGTAGCTGTTTTTACAAAGGGCTCTGTCCGTGCAAAGACAGCACTTAATCGTGATGAGGTAGCAAGTCGACTATTAACGCTTTTTCTAATGTGCTCAAGTTCCTTGGCAATACGAGCCTGCTGTTGATCTCGGCTCTCATTATCCTGTCCCCTTTTGCTCAGAAGATCGTCGTCTAAGTGAAGCCAAGCCTCCAGCACAGAACCATTATCAACCACTATTGAATCAAGCACAACAACGTAACTATTCAGTCTATGTTCAATAGCCTCTGGATAGACATTTTCTCCGCTCGAAAGCACAATAACAGATTTTGAACGTCCACGAATACAGAGATTACCCTGCTCATCCATACAGCCAAGATCACCAGTACGCAACCACCCGTCATCAGTAATCGTTTTTTGCGTTTCCTCTGTATTATTCCAATATCCCTGCATAATATTCGGTCCACGGGCAAGGATCTCACCCACTCCGGTTGCAGGGTTGGGGTCGGTAATCCGCACTTCAACTCCGAGCATGGGCTTTCCAGCTGAACCGGAGAGGATGCTACGGTCTTCGTATGGTCCTCCAGAAATCAGTGGCGCTGCTTCACTGAGACCGTATCCCACAAGAAAAGGAAATCTGGCATCGCGAAGAAATTGCTCAACCTCTGGATTCAGCGCTGCCCCGCCCATTGCCAGCACTTTTAAGCGTCCGCCAAAGAAGCATTGCAGTTTTGCTCCAATCCGGCGAAAGGCCACTTTCCTCCCAAGGGAAAGTCTGCACAAGAAAGAAAGTACTTTACTGCCTTCAATCGCTGCTTTCACCTGTTTCTTATAGATTTTTTCCATGATCAGAGGGACAGCCAGCAGGACATGAGGCCGCTCCTTTTCGCAAACCTTTTTGAGTACTGACGGCGTAGGGGGTTTACTGACATAGAGAACAGATGCCCCCTGAATCAGAGGCATAAGAAAGCCAGCAGTAAATTCGTAAGCGTGAGAAATCGGGAGAAGCGAAAGAAATACAGCACCAGGTGCAAGAGTTAGCGTTTCATGCGCTGCATAGGCATTGGCACAAAAATTTTTGTGGCTGAGTATAACGGCCTTAGAAAATCCGGAAGTGCCGGACGTATACATGATAGATGCCGTCTGATCCGGCATTAACTCAGGAAATTGCAGTTCTCCAGCCCGCAGCTCTTTTGTATATATATTTCGCGCTTGATGTAAAAAATCTGTAAAAGTTGTTATCGCAACAGGGGACACGCTGTCTTGATGGTCATCAACTTGGTAATCATCAAGGGTGATTATTCGATTAATTTTTAGCTGTTGGGTGTTAATTTTAGTGATCTGCGAACGCGTGGTGAAAACGGTATCGCATGCCATCTCTGTGAGAATATGCTGGATGTCTTCTTCCGGCAAATCCGGGAGGATGGGTACGCAGATTGCGCCTAGGCGGACAATGGAAAAATAGACTGTTCCCCAAGCCGGAGAACTTTCAGCCAGAACAGCGATCCGATCACCTTTTTCGACCCCCACCTGCCTGAGCATAGCGGCAAGAAGTAAAATGCGGTCATGCAGTTCCTGGTAACTTATTGAACTTTCCAGGGCTGTGCCCACTGCTGGCAAATCTTTATACATGCTGCAGCTTGTGTCAATTAATGCATTCAGGTGAATGGCCCGACCTTTCTCGTAGTAGCCCTTGACCGGAAAAATAATATCTGTACCGCTCTCGTTATATTTTTCAGCCATTTTTACAAAGATATGTATGGCATGTATGCCAAGTTGTTAAGCTCTCAAACCCGTTTTTCGGTGGTAGCCTCACCGGAGACTTCTTCGGATCAATTATTTACAGGATTATATGCTGTATTCTTTTCCGATGCAATGCGGAATAATCCTCATAAGGTAATGGGCACCTTTGTCTCTTCTGAGACGCCCCTCCTCTTCCATACTTTCTTTCCGATTGAGCGATTGAGATATTTTCGTAAGGTATTTTTCTTGAAGTATCATTATGGTACAAGTAGAGTGGTGCAGACAAAGAACAGAGTAAAAGAATGAGCTCCTGAAATCAACGCATGCAGAGATAGCCGCCTCTTATTAAAAGAATTTATCCTATGACAGATTGGCAGAATCAACTGAAAAACGCTATAATCAGCCCGGAGAAACTCTCACGGATCCTCGGCTGTGACCAGGCTGAGGTGGCAGCAGTCAATTCGCGCTATCCTTTCCGAATTTCCCCATATTATCTTGAGTTGATGAAACGGGTTGGAGAGCCACTCTTTCGCCAAGCAGTGCCGGATATTAAGGAAATGGAAGATCATCAGGGAATGGTTGACCCGCTAGCGGAAGATACTCTGAGCCCTGCTCCCAACCTAGTGCATAAATATCCTGATCGTGCCCTTTTTCTTGTGAGTAGTCAATGCGCCATGTACTGTCGTTTTTGTACCCGCAAGCGTAAGGTAGGTAAGGCATCTATGCAGATCAACCAAGAAACGATTGATGCTGGCCTGAAATATCTACGTAATACTCCTCAAATCCGGGAAGTCCTAATATCAGGCGGAGATCCTTTCTTGCTTTCTGATCAACGCATTGAAGAAATTCTCCGGAAACTTCGAGAAATTAGACATATCAAGGTGATCCGTATCGGCACGAGAACCCCGTGTACCCTGCCTATGCGGATCACACCGGAACTGGTGAACATGCTGAGAAAATATCACCCTCTCTACATCAATACTCATTTCAACCATCCGGCAGAGATTACCCAACAAGCAGAACAAGCCTGTGCCTTATTAGCAGACGCAGGTATCCCCCTGGGATGTCAAACAGTGCTCCTGAAAGGGGTCAATGATTCTCTGCCTGTGATCCGGGAATTATTGTATCGATTGTTGGAGATAAGGGTCCGGCCTTATTATCTCATGCAGGCGGACCTGACCGAAGGAACTGCCCATTTTCGTACCGATATCAAGACAGGGCTCGCAATTATGCGCGGTCTTATAGGCAGTGTTTCTGGAATGGCCGTGCCAGCCTATATTCTTGATGCCCCTGAGGGTAAGGGTAAGATACCACTTACACCCGATTATATCCTCTCGCATCAAGAGGATAAACTGGAATTCAATAACTATCAGGGAATCCCCTGCTCCTACCCCTTTCTCTAATTCTCTAATCCTACCTGCTCATGCTCAGCTCGCACAGAACAGACGCGATCATTTTATTCCTTTGCTGTTTTCTTCAGCAATGCGAAAAAATTCATGCTCCATAGAGAGAAGAGCATCGTAAACATCCGGATCAAAATGCCTGCCGCGCCCGTCTTCTATGTTCATAATAGACATGGTCTCTTCATGCTAAAGGCCTTCTTGTATGATCGCCGTGTTCTTAGGGCATCATAGACATCTGCCACTGCCATAATCCGGCCTGCTAAGGGGATATTTTGACCTGCTAGGCCTCGGGGGTAACCAGTACCATCATACTTCTCATGATGGCTTCCCACCATGTCTCTGGCGCATTCCAGGAAAGCCATAGGCTCACCAGCATTTGTGCCAGCTTATCAATCACCTCTTCTCCATAAATAGTATGCTTCTTCATTTCCGTAAACTCTTCAGTCGTCAAGCGACCTTCCTTGAGTAGGATTGAATCTCGAATAGCTACCTTGCCTATATCATGCAGTGGTGCGGTTTTATAGAGGAGAACAATGTATTCTTCAGTAAGAACATCGGAAAACTTTCCCAGCTCAAAGAGGGCTTCGGCTAATACCTTAACAAAAAAACGGGTACGATTGATATGACCGCCTGTATTGGCATCCCGATGTTCAGCCAGCTCACCCATAGCCAAAATGGTGATATCTTTAAGAAGGGTGGTTTCTCTGGTTCGAGCAAGCACCTTCTGCTCTAAACTGACCCGGTAGCTGTGTAATTCAAGGTGATTGCGCACTCTGGAACGCAATTCAACTCCGTGAAAGGGCTTGGTAATATAATCAACTCCGCCGAGCTCAAACCCCATTGCTACATCTTCGGGTTCTGATCTTGCGGTCAAAAAAATAACAGGAGTCGAATGTGCCTCTGGTGACTTACGCAATTCCTGCATGGTTGCAAACCCATTCATCCCTGGCATCATAACATCCATCAAAATAAGATCAGGGATCCTCTTCCTGATTCTAGCTAAGGCCTGTTCACCAGACGTGGCATAAGCAAATTCAAGATCCAGACCTTTTAGGTGAGAGAGAGCGATCTGAATGTTCTCTGGAACATCATCAACAACAAAAACAAGAGGTTTATTCGGTTGACGCCTCATCAGCTTTTCCCTGCTATGGTCTTCAGGACTGCCAAGAGATGGTCCACCCCTTGAATGTCGAGATTAAGAGCAAACTGACGCATTTCTTTGCCCATTTCAAGTAAGGCCAAAGAATGACTCTGCTGCCCCTGTTCTTGCATTTTCTGGCCAAGTTCCGAAGCAATATCCAGGCTACCGCTCATCTCAGCCTCTCTGTAGAGTTCATCAAGCTTTTCGTTCCAAAATGGTATTATTTGCTCAATATCCTCGATTGATTCCTTTTTATATCCATTATCCATACTATCTGTACATGTTGCGCACGGTGTCACCTGGATATATTTATCCACTATGCGACGTAATTCATGGAGGTGAAAAGGTTTACCGAGAAAATCATCAAAAAGCGGCTTATAGGATTTTTTTTCCAGCATCATACCGGTCATGGCAATAACGGGTATCTGCCTTGTTCTTGGGTCATTTCGCAGTTGCTGCGTTATGTCACGGCCATCGGTGCCGCCCAAGTTGAGATCCATAAGGATTAGATCCGGGCTATTATTAAAGGCATGTTCCAAGCATTTTTCACGATTACTCGCCTCAAAAACCTTAATTGCTGTGCCAGTAAAGTATATTTTGACGAGATGAGACATTTCCGGCATATCATCAACAACAAGGATAACAGGATTTTTTTTCTTTGTTCCCTTTTGCTTCTGCCCTCGTTCCGGGCCAATATCCCGAATCATTGTTTCATCGGCAACTGATGCCAAGAGAGTAAAACTAAAGGTACTGCCCTTACCTTTGGCACTTTCCAGGATTATATCTCCCCCCATAATACGAGCAAGACGGGCACTAAGGGTGAGTCCCAAACATTTCCCGTCATGAATGGTGACACCCTCTTTCTGCTGGGAAATGAGTTCAAGGATATTGTCTTGTTCCTGAAGAGTCATCCCTCTCCCCGTGTCCTGCACGCGGAAAGTTAACATATACCATGTTGCCTTTTTCTTTTCACCGGTGACAGATAGAGTAATCTTGCCTGCATCGGTATATTTGATTGCATTGCTGATAAGATTAGTCAAAATTCTGCGGCTATGATTTGCATCAATAACATAGTATTTCGGGAGATCAGGATCCACCTGACAGGTAAATTCAAGATTTTTTCCCTTAGCCTGATCAATAAAAAAATCGTAGACCTGCTCTGTGACAACATGCAGATTGACTGTGGATTTCAGAAGCCGTACCTTTCCTGTCTCCAACTTGGAGAGCTCCATAATGTCGCTAACAATAGCAACAAGATAAGAACTATTCTTTTTAATAGTCTCCACATAACGACGCTGTTGGGCTCCGATATCCGACTCAGCAAGCATCTCCGCATAGCCGACAATGGCGTTCATAGGGGTGCGAATTTCATGGTTGATATTAGCAACAAATTCGCGTTTTCGCTGGTTAGCAGCTTCAATTTTTTTCTCAGCCTCACGTCGTTCCTCGCCGATGGTCCGCCCCTCGACCTTGTGACTTATACTGACAATAATTTCTCTTTCGCCTTCAGAAACATGCGCAAGAGTATGCTCAACTGAAAAACGTGTTCCATCCCCTCTGACGAGATGACCACGAACAGTTCGAACGTCATGTGACTTGAGCTCAGCGAGATGTTTTTTGAGATCGACATAATAGGGTTCCAGCTGCTCTGCTGACATGCCGACTATCTCTTTTCTTCGCAGTCCGATGGTATCAAGAAATGTCCTATTCGCTGTTATGACCTTACCTTCATGGTCAAGCAGTATCCCGTATAGAGGGAGAGCATCAAACACCTTAAATGCGAACTGTAAGTCTTGTGTCACTCTTTTTCCGGATTGCAATGAATACCCGGTTGTACCGAGAATCGTTTTTTGATGAGTGCGGATATAACGTCTATCGTCTATGCCTGTCAAAGTCAGCAAACAAGAAGGTTACTCGCCTAAATGACTCGCTATTTCTTCAGCTCTTTCCATGTTTGTCTTCCCCGTGACCACAATTTCTATATCAGCCAAATCGCGGTATTGAGGCAGGCGTTCTTCAAATAACTTTTCAGCCTGTTTTAAATCCGTTAGTAGGGGACGTTTTTTTATTTTCTTTTTTGCATTCGGGTGATTACATATAGAATTATAAATATCCACTACAGTGGAATGCAAATAAACAACTTTTCCTAATCTTTTCAAGTTACTAACTTTAAAGAAACCACCACCAGTGGACACAACGGTTCCGCTGACATGATATTCCAGCCAGTCTGCCGCCTTCTGTTCCATACGACGAAATTCAGTCTCACCTTGGGCCGTAAAGATATTCCTTATCTTCATATTAACCATGCTTTCGATCAGATCATCAGTATCCACAGTAAAACGATAAGTCAGTTCAGCAAGAGCCCGCGCAGTTTGTCCCTTGCCGACTCCCATGAAACCGATCAAAATTATATTATCAGCCATATTTTTTTTACACCTTTATTCAAGAACTTTCAAGAAATCGTCATCTCGGTAAATTGCAGCCACTTCTGGTACCGTTCCCCAAGCATGAGCCAACTATACGGCTCTGTCAACCTCCTTACTTCTCCATTAGTTACAGGCCGAGGTGAGGCGAATAAACTATGGAGGTGCTCTCCCAGCTTTCCTTGCGAATATCTGTATTCTTTTGGAAAAAGCTCTCTATACGAGAGGCGGTCCGGCACGACAGGTCGACATCCGGCTCGGATACCCTCCAGTACTGAGATTCCAAAAAATTCATGGCGAGCCGTTGACACAATGAAATCCCCCTGCCTGAGCAAACGAGCATACTCCTTCCGGCTTTCCACATAACCAAAGTGGATCAACCTATTACCGAGAACAGATTTGGCTTGAGCAAAGATCTCTGGTTGGTGGTGAAAATGCTGACCAAGCACAATAACCTGAAAAGGGTACTCCAGAGCCAGCTCAAACAGCGTAAGAAAAAAGGTCTCCGGATCTTTATCATGTTCCCATCGATGATTCCAGACAATGACAGGTTCGTTGTTTTTGCCCTCCCCAGCAGGAATTCCTTCCGACTGGACATCAATCTGGCGAAAATCAATACCAGGATACAGTATAACGGATTTTTTCCGAATCTGCTCTTCAAGATGGCACAACTCCATATCAGCAGATTTTTTCAAATAGAAACAAATCCCGTCGAGAAAGGTCTCCAGGTTATAGCAGCTGTTAAAGGCAAGACGATCTGCGCACAGGGCTGAGTTGAAATTGATGGAGGCGAACTGCAACATGCCGGGATCATGCGTCTGTCCAGGATAACTGAACTGATTTTCATGAAAATATATCGCCAGTGGAAGATAGATTCCCTGAGCCGCTAAAAGACTACGCAGTACAGCCACGTCAAGAAAAGTGGAGGTTAGGATTCCATCAAAGTTCTTCCCCTGATTATTATTCTGAGCAATCATCTCAACAATACGCTCGGCAAACCACGGCGCTGCCAGCTGCATCCGCATCTTCCATTTTCTCGCAGGAAGGGAAAGGAGCGTAAAGTGATAGCCATTAAGCTGCTGCTGTAATCCGATTAGAAAGGCTTTGTGAGAGCTCCATAATATGGTTCCAGCAGGAGGATATGCTGTGAAGTGTTATGATGCATAGCACCCTTGCCCTAGGAAAAATAAATGTTTACTAAGGCAATTAACATGTTACATGTAAAAATGCAAGCCTTTGCTGGTTATTTAAGCTGCTCATTTAATATATTGATTAAAAAAGGGAAAGGTTTTCTTTAAGTAAATTTTCTGCTATTGTTCAAGCAAGATACAAATATTTCCTTTAAAGCGCTTCAGCGAAGACAAAGACGCATCATCCAGAGCCCAAGATAACGGCCCGGCATTCCATAAACAAGCGGAAAAATGAAACACGAAGAGCACGACCCCCATTTTAAGATTTTCCATGAACTGATGAGCTTCAGGGTTCAGGAAATCCTCCTGGTCTCCAGCCCCTATGATGCCTACATCTTGGAAGAAGACGGCTCAATGGCCTCTCGGATAATTAATGAATATCATGGATTAAATCTTTCTCGCCCGCCCCGCATCACGCGCACGGCCAATGCGGAGCAGGCATTAACACTCTTAGAAAAGCAGCATTTCGACCTTGTAGTCACCATGGCCCACATCAACGGCATGGCTGGCTGTGAATTCGCCATAAAAATCAAAAGTCGATACCCGGATATCCCCGTTATCCTGCTCACCCATTCAGTCCGAGACGCTGTCAATCAGACGGATTTTTTCCAAAAGTCCTGCTTTGACAACAGCTATACCTGGTGCTGCGATTCCTCTATCATGCTGGCCCTTGTCAAAAATGCCGAGGATCAGCGCAATGTGGACCATGACACTAAGAAGGCTATGGTTCGGGTCATCCTGCTGGTAGAAGACTCCCCGCTTCATCGCTCTATCCTTCTGCCCATGCTCTATGAAGAACTGGTCCAGCAGACACTGGCCGTGCTGGATGAGGGGCTCAATGAACAGCATCGCCTTCTCAAGATGCGGGCTCGACCTAAAATCCTGACCGCTGCAAGCCATGAAGAGGCGCTCTCTCTTTTCAGGCGCTACCGCCCTTATATCTTCTCTGTTATGTCGGATGGCCGTTTCCCGAAAAACGGTGAGGAATCAGCATCAGCTGGCTACGAATTGCTCAGTGAAATTCGTTCACAGGTACCTGACCTGCCTCTGCTCATGCTCAGTTCTGAGGCGGATAATAGAGAATCGGCGCACCGAATTCCGGCTGTCTTTATTCAAAAAACAAACCGTTGCATGGCTGAGAAACTGCATGACTTTTTCATCCACCATCTCGGTTTCGGGGACTTTATCTTTCGTACCCCTGAAGGAAAGGAGGTTGGCAGAGCCTCCACCCTGTATGAATTTGAGCAACAGCTGGGAACAGTACCCGAGCAATCCCTGCGCTATCATGCCCGCTGTAATCATTTCTCCAACTGGGTCATGGCGCGAGCCGAGGTCTCCCTTGCTGCCCGTCTTCATAAAGATCAAGTCAGCAGCATAGACGACTGCTCTGTCCTGCGAAAAGATCTTGTGGCAAAGGTACATACCTGCGAGAATCCAGACAACAGGGAGTCATGACCCGTTTTTCGATCCGTGACTATGATCCCGAGGTTACCGAATTCACCCGTATCGGCCAGGGCTCTGTGGGTGGGAAGGCCAGAGGGATAGCCTTTATGGCTTCAGAATTGCACCAGGCCCAATATCAAAAGCCGCTTTTCCAAGAAAACATGATCAAAATTCCCCAAACCTGTGTGATTGCCTCATCAGGCTTTAAGGATTTTACCCGCCTCAACAAACTCCAACCTGATGAACACCTCCCAGACCATGAGGTTGAACAGCAGTTCCTTGCCGGGGATATACCTGATTGGCTCTTGAACGACTTGAAGGCCTATCTAAAAAATATTCATTATCCCCTTTCTGTCCGCTCCTCCAGTTTACTTGAGGATGCTCGTTACCGTCCCTATGCCGGAATTTATCACACCTGTATGCTGACAAATCAGGCCCCTGATTTCAACGAGCGCTTAGAGCAGCTTCTCCAGGCAGTAAAACGGGTTTATGCCTCAACCTGGTTTGAGGCTCCGAGAGCCTATTCCCGTTCCATCGGTCAAACCCGTGCCGACGCAATGGCCGTTATCATTCAACAGGTGCGGGCAGACAATACGGTGATTTTTTCTATCCGGCTATATCCGGGGTGGCCCAGTCCTATAATTATTACCCTGTTGATCCCATGCAGGGTGAAGACGGGATTGTTCACCTGGCAACAGGTTTTGGCAAGACCGTGGTCGAGGGTGAGCAAAGCCTTCGTTTCTGCCCGTCTTATCCTCGACATCTGCCCCAGTTTTCTACGGTAGAGGATATGCTCAATAATGCCCAGCGTCATTTTTACTGCCTCAGTTGCAGTACAGACGCTGAGCCGGTCGGCAGCATGACGCTTCGCCAACTTGAGGAGGCAGTGGACGAAGAGGCAATCCAATTTTTGAGTTCAACCTATATCCCGGAGGAACATCGGATCCGAGATATCCGGATACCCGGTCATAAAGTTCTGACTTTTGCTCCCATCCTTAAATATGACACCTATCCTCTTGCCTCCTTGCTTAAGGAGCTGCTGGCCCTCGGTCGTGAAGGCATGGGCTGCGAGGTAGAGATTGAATTTGCTGTTGATCTGGCCGATAACCCGGCAAAGTCTATTTTCTCTTTCCTTCAGATTCGTCCTATTATAGTTGGTAATGAGATGGAGCAGCAGCGCATCACTCCAGAGGAAAAAGAAACGGCCTTTCTCTTTTCACAAGATGCCCTTGGCTTCGGACGGCATGATACGATGCAGGATATTATTTTCGTTCGACCGGAGAGCTTTGATCGGGCCAAAACGCAGGATTATGCGCAGGCAATTGGCAAAATCAACAGGGTGCTTCATCAGCAGGAGCGATCTTACCTGCTGATCGGGCCTGGACGCTGGGGGACTGCTGATCCCTGGCTCGGGATTCCGGTACAGTGGCGGGACATCTCGGGGGTAGGCGCGATTGTAGAGCTTCAGGACGGTGCGGTGCGGGCAGAGGCATCCCAAGGGTCACATTTTTTTCAAAATATTACTTCGCTGGGGATCCCGTATCTGATGGTCAGGGAGCAAGATGATGGTGATGTAATCGATTGGGCGTGGCTCCTTGATCAAGAAAGAGAGAGTGAGTCAGGAGGTATCTGTCATGTTCGGCTCGCCGACCCCTTTACGCTAAAAGTGGATGGGGAGCGCAATGAGGCGGTTGGGTTTGTCCTAAAAACTCCGTTGGTAGCCAACGGGGGCACATGCCCTGCTCGACAAAAAGGGTAAACGAGAAGCTATGATAACTCAAGACGCATTGCGAAAAAAAGCCGAGAACATTATCCAATCAGTAGCAAACTCTCCTGATGGTCGTTTTCAATTAAGAAAAAGATTTTATCGAAAATTCGGTCACAGAACAATTGTTCCTTATGGCTATGGCAAGTCAGAGTTGGATTTTATGGAGTGGGAAATCAAGAGAGGTGTGCTTAACCCGCTGAACGACCCCAACCAACCCGGCAGCCCTTGGTGGCGGCGGGTTAATGAACAGCTCATGTATTATTCCGAACTGGCCGGTCTGGCGATTGCACAGGAAAAACAATTTACTGATTGGGAACAGCCAGTACAGACGTGGTTGCATTATATGCAAAATCCCGGCGGAAAAAATTGGTATAGGGCGCACAATACCAGCATTTCGACATCTTACCTGACCTGTAAAAAAGAGGCTTTGCAGGAACCTCTTGAAGAGCAGGTCTTTTTAAATATCGTTCTTTTCCGTCTCTATTTCGCTCAAGCCATGGTCGAAGGGGCCACCTTCTTCAAAGACCTCGGTGAATTTTTCGCGGATCCACAACTGCCAGCTGTGGACTTTATCACGAGTCTTGTTGATTTTTACCCAGACACGTATCCTCTCAGCACTAGGCAACTGCATGTTGTTCTCGGTCATTCATGGACAGACATAGAACATTGGAGCATAGGCATATTAGATAATTATATTATTCTTCCTGAATTGAAACAGCTCTACAAAGCGGTGGCGAATACATGGAACAACATCCCTGATGTAATGACCATGATCCACAAACGGAAGCCAGCGTACCCGGATATATCCATCAGCCAATATTTTTAGTTCAAGCTTGTGTTGGGTGACTTAATGTCAAACCTTGGTGCCTCCAGCATCCGGTTAATTTGCTTTTTCAGATCGGCTTGATCAGGATTTACACTGTCCTGTTCAGCAAGCAGGGCGCAGAGGCGTTCCTGCTCCACCGGATGAATATATTCATCCGGAGTACCGCCTTTAAGCTGGATATGGGCTGCCCAAGGGACAAAATAGGTGGTGGCGGGATAATTTTTATACTCGGAAATATCTATATTTAATCCGGCAATATAAAGAAGATTTTTCCCTTTATACTCATTACCTCGACGGATAGATTCCACTGTACGGGCGAATTCAAGCTGGATATTAATTTTTGCGGCCCGTAACGGTGGATTTTTCGAGGTAACAATAATTGGCATAAACTCAATCAGATTGCGCTCCAAGAGGATAGATTCATCGGTTTCATGGAAATCCTCCCTGAAATAGAAGAGATCCTCAGTCAGATGATCTCCAATGCTTTCTCCGGCCCCGCTTTTCCAGAGATATCCGGTTGCATCAATCCGTTTGCGGAAGGTCTCGGAAACCTCATAGGTTTGGCTAGTACTGACAGCTCCGACCGGGTGGATATTGCCGTTTTCATTGGGTGCGACAATCCGTTCAAGGGAGACGACTAAACCGTTTTTGACCGGATGAGAGGCAAAATCGATAAAGGAATTTTTTATCGTGATCAGGTGCCGTCCCTGCTCATCTTGATGGAGAAATATCCTCTGCTGGGCAAACTCATACTGCTCAAGATACGGACTGATCACATGGGTTATCTTGCCGCAGGATGCGGAAACACAGGTTCCGTCCATTCTGGGCCGGATAAACGTACCGTAGTTGCCGGTTATGGGATCATAGCCCACATGACTGGCTTGGACAATCACCGAGTCTTCACCGTGATGGGCATGGGGACCGTGGCGATTAATGGCGACAATACCTCCCACTCGTCCGTGATTAAAGGGAAAGGTGCCGAAATGTTTCGTGAGCAGGATGATAGGCCAGCCCTGGTTTTCGTCGGAACAAAAGGCCCTGGATGGCATAATTTTTTCCTTGCGGAAACCCAAAGTCATACAGAGATTGTACAGTTTAGGCACAAACTCAGCATAGGAAATGGCAAGGTGATCCACTTTAAAGGGAGCAAGCCGACGAATAATTTTTGACTGGATATAGGTATGCGGCATGTTAAACTCTACGGTAAATGAATGGAACTGAGAATGAGATTGCAAAGTCACGAAAAAAGAATAAACCTAATTGTCATCTTTATCAACTCATTCTGTTAACCCTACAAAAAGAGAGTTACTATTAAACCTTTAAGATTTCTACATATACCGAAAACGGCTGGCACTACATTTACTAGTATTCTTCAACGCCAGTATTTCAGAACAAAAAGTTTTCATTTCAATGGTGACATTACTTCGGACATAAAGACACTTAAAGCGCTATCCGAAAATGATAGGAAAAAAGTGACATTATTTACCGGACATGAATCTTTTATGACTGGTATTAATAGAATAGACAGTGCTACTACTATCACATTCATTAGAGACCCAATAAGTCGCGTCAAATCTTTTTGTCAGCATGTCTCTGAAGGGAAAAGTCCATATCTCATACATGATTTTCCCCCTGAGGCTTTTAGACTTAACGATTTTTTGGAAAGCGGAAATGGAGAGCTATCAAATTTACAAACCAAAATGCTCGTCAATTATGGACGCTGCGCACCTCCGTTGTTGTTAGAAAATATGTCAGCTTCGGAAGCAAAAGATTTGGCACTAGAGAATTTGTTTAACAAAATATCGCATTTTGGCCTTCAGGAATACTTTGACGAAAGCTTGATTGTTTTTCTCTTAGCTTTAAATTGGAGAATGCCACTTTACAGCTCAAAAAACAAAAAGAATACCAGCAAGCTCATTCAGTTTGAAAAGCACCATATAAAGCGTATAGCAGAATTAAACTCGACAGATATGGAAGTCTATAGGCTTGCTAAAGAGCAATTTGCTTGTTTACTTGATAGTGAGGCGTTTGATAAGGAAAAATTGAAGCGGTTTCATCAGATTAATGCGCGGAGCTCTTTTGTTATAAAAAATGGGGAACGTATTATTGGACTAACAAAGCGCTGCACCGGACGGCTATTCCGCTCCGCATAGCATCGGCAGAAGCTTTTGCTGTTGCATAAACAGCCTTGCCCATAAAATCTACACAGCGTAGCTCTTCCCCGTCTGTTTCGCAGCTGACCGTACCCTGATCTCTGGTCACAACTACCGGAATCCCCTGCTCTAGCCAAGCAGCTAAATTTGCCTGAGAGGGGAAGTGCTTTTTCCCATTTTGCCCCGCAGAGACAACGATCAGATCTGGATCAACGGCCTCCAGAAAGGCCGCACTGCTTGACGTGCTGCTGCCGTGATGGGGAGCAAGCAGGACATCCGCACTCACATCATGCCCATGCGCAAGTAGCATCGCCTCCTTTTTCTTGCCGATATCTGCTGGAAGAAAAAAGAATCTTTCCCCATGCCTATACCGCAAAACTAAGGAGGCATCATTCACTGATTCCAATCCCTGCTTTTCTGATCTATCAGCGCCGATGAGTATTTTTAACTCTTCATCCCCCTGCTCCACGATCTTTTCTTCAGCCTCATGATGAATAACCATTATTCCTTGACGTTCTGCTTGCTTGATGATTTCTTGATATTTTCCTTCAACACGAGGATCACCATTAACAAAAAGTTTTTTTGGGTGGAACCGGGCCAGGATAAAATCCATGCCGTTAAAATGATCGCTATGTGGATGGGTGATCACGGCCTGATCCAATCGCCAGACACGCTGTTGCCATAAATACGGGGCAATAACCTGCTCACCGATATTGCGCCTGCTCGCTCTATTTCCTCCTCCGTCAACAAGAACTCGGGCCCCGTTTGCCATATGGAGAAAGCTGGACGTGCCCTGACCGACATCCAGATAAGCCACCTTGCTGGTCTTTGACCTTTCCGGAAAAAAGAGACCCCAAGTGAAATGAAGCGAAAGAAGGATAGCTCCGACGAGCACGGCACCTCTTGTGAGCTTTCGAAAAGAGTGCATTTTCGAGCTGAGGAACCAAAGCAGAATAAGCAGCCCGTACAACAAGATCTCAACCGTTGACGGCGTTATGGTCCAGAGTGAGGCCCAAGGTAGATCGCTCCCGACCGCTGTACAGTAATGACCGGCCTGAATACCCAAGCCCCCGATCTTCAGCAGAACCACTGCCACCTGCGGAGCAATAAAGAGACAGGGAATGGCAGCCAATCCCCAAGGAAGAGCCCAAAAACAAAGAAAGGGTTCCACCAGGAGATTCATCACCGGCCCGACAAGAGAAAAACGATGAAAATGAAGGAGCATAAAAGGAAGGGTTCCCAAGGTTGCTGTCAGGGAAACCAAAAAAGCTGGTAGGATAAAGCCCTGCCATAGGCGAATCAAGAGGCGAGTGAACCAGTTCTTTTTTTCTGCTTTATTGTCTGCGTCGCCTGAGAAGGCTGGGAGAATTGTCGGAAGAAATAAGACCAAGGCGGCAACAGCACTGAAAGAAAGCTGAAATGAGGCTGTAAACAAGGTGAGTGGATTACGAACCAAAACGATCAGGGCTGCGGCAGCCAACAAGTGGAAGAGAGAATGCTGCCTACGCAAGATGAACGCAGTAAACAGGACAAAGGTCATGATCAGCGCTCGCAGCACCGGGGTGTTCATTCCGGCAATAAAGCTGTACCCGAACAGGACCGGCAAGGTGAAGAATAAGGTCAGGGTCGGCACATGGGTACGGAGCAATAATTGCTCAGAGCGTTTCAGCAGCCGACTGATGATTGCCCCGACCATGAGAGCAAGCAAGCCCATATGCAGACCAGATATGGCGAGCAGATGCATGGTGCCGGTGGCCTTAAAGTGCTCCTGAATTTCCTGTGGCACCCCGGCCCTGCTGCCGACAAGAAGGGCCTGATAGGTTCCGGCGATGGAGGGAGAAAGATTGTCTCTGATAAACCGGTTCACCCGCTGTCGTACCTGTTCCGGCAAATAACCCAGAGCACGGAGCAGGGTATTGACGCCGGTCTTTTCCTGCTCCCTGATGACGGTAACCTGCTCGCCGATTACCCAGCCGCTTATGAAAATATCCTTGGCAGCAAGAAAGCCTTGATAATCAAAAATGCCCGGCGTTTTAAAATTTGTTATTGGCGCAACCTTGGCCGGTATCATTACGGTCATGCCCGGTTGCAGCGTATCCGCCCTCCCCTGCATGGACAAGCGAACACGCCCATGCACCGGCTGCCAGCTTGTTGCGCTATCGTGCATCAGAAGATCCTCCGCTTCAATCTCGAAGCGAGAAACGATAACATCCTGCCCGTCCTGCTGAAATACGCTTTCCTCAACCATTGTTTCCAAGGTTCCCACCAAGGTAACTTGATGACGTTCTGGGAGCTGGGTCGCAATATGACGGGTGGTCTGCGATTGCTTGGTCTGATGCAGGAGGGCAAGATTCCCGAGAAGAAAAAAGAGCGGCAGGGTGAGCAGCAGAGAAAGCGGAGAGCTTATTTTTTTCTGCAGATTCTTCAGATAAATAACAAAGGAACTGCCAGCCAAAACAAGTACAGCGTCTATAAGCAGGCGTTCGGTAAGAAAATCGGCAAAAATAAAGGGAGGGGAATGAGCAAAGACGATACCGAGAAGAAAGGCCAAGGTGGCTAGGAGAAAGATATTTCGGTCACTCCAGCGCAGGCATTGATGAAGAGGACGCACGAGGCGTACGAGGATTACGAGAAAAACAGGTAGGTAAACGGACCGTGATGCACCGTCATTCCCCGGCATGACTTAGTGCTGCAAACCCAGTAGGTCTTGTATGGCCTGAAGATGCCGTTGCACACCACCGCGATGGCGTTTCACCAGTCCTTGTGCGGCCTGTCCCATCCTCATTCGGGCCTCCTTATCCGCAAGAAGAAAGGCCAGCGTTTCACTGAGAGAATCCTTTGTGACCATTTTCCCTCCTTCATAGTCAAGGAGTTCACGGACAATTTCAGCAAAATCTTCCATATGCGGCCCGAATAAAACCGGCACGCCGTGAATAGCCGGTTCAATGGGGTTATGGCCTCCTTGCGGAACAAGGCTGCCACCGACAAAGGCCAGATCAGCCTGACTATAACAGAGAGCCAACTCACCCAAGGTGTCCAGAATCAAGACCCGGCCCTTCTTCTCCCGGCTGGTCCGTGTTCCTGCTTCCAGGCCGAAGCTGCCTGCCAAGTCAACAAGCTCCTGCCCCCGGTTGATGTCACGGGGTGCCAGAACAAGAAAGAGCTGTCTCGCTATTCTCTGCTGATCCTGCCTTGCGAGCAGTTGGGCCAATGCTGAAAAAAATATTTTTCTTCGCCTGGATGGGTTGAACCGCAGACCCAAACGAACCTTCCTTCTCCGACCATCTCGGGGAAAACAATCTCTTTTTCTGTTCCGTCTGGCTGCTCCATATCATACTTCAGATTCCCCAGAGCAATAACCTTATCAGCAGGAACACCAAGCATGATCATTTTGCGGCAATCCTCTTCTGTCTGCATCGACAGCAGATCAAACGAGCGAAACATGGGGCGAAAGAAGAAGGCGAATCGTTGGTAGGCAGCAAAAGATTTCTCAGAAATACGACCGTTGACCAGCATGGTCGGGATACCTTGTTTCTGTAACAGGGCAAGCCAGTTCGGCCAGAAATCCGTTTCCACCTGAATAAAGATATCCGGCTGGAATGCTGTTATATAACGCCGGACAGCAAAGCGGAGGTCAAAGGGGCTGGAGAGAATGAGCTGCACATAGGGACTGAGCAGATTTTCAGCTATTTTCTTGCCGCTGGACGTGGCAACCGTCAGGATGATAACAGCCTCCGCCATATCTGTTCGCAGGGCTTTGACAAGAGGTTGGGCCGAGGTCACCTCGCCGACGGAAAGGGCGTGTATCCAAATGACCGGGCTGTTCGTCGCCTTTCCCTCTGCCGACTTTGACTTGGCAAGGGCATCTTTGATGCCCTTGCTCTTTAGTCCCATCCGTTCCAGAGTGCGACCGCGATATTTTGCCCGGCTCAGAACGACAAGCAGCATTAAGGGCAACAGGAGTATTCCGAGGACGGAGATCAGGAGGTTATAGATCAAGAGCATAGGGAGCGGCTATTAAAAAAGGGTGTTGAAGAAAATGCCAAATAAACCAATAAATACAGT
>MTKO01000098.1 GCA_004028505.1 Candidatus Electrothrix aarhusensis | reverse complement strand
CCCTGGACGTGAGCTGGTGTTTTTTTAGACTGACGGTCTATTTTTACGGAATGATAAGTACAAAAAAAACAAGAATATCCCGTTGAAGAAAGTAAGGCAGGTTTTACTGGAGACAAATGTTTCTATAGAAGCACAGAACAACACTGAACACATTTTTACCAGGAAAAAAACAATGTATAGAGTGACATGCCCATTTGATATATCAATTTCCCATAAAAAAGTAGGTATAGGTATTTACGGGAAGAATGATATTAATGTTAAATTTCCTGAAAAGGTAGATTCTCTTCTACAATTTCCAAATACTACTATTGAATTTCAAGTAAATAACGATAAATACGATAACAAATATATTCTAATTCTGCATATAGATTACCCAGAGTGTTGTGATATTGAACTTGCTGTTCATATCGTAACTATTATAGCGAAATATCTTTCATTCTATTTAAACAAAGAGAATATAAACCAACGAAGTGGAACATATTTTATTGATCTCAATCTAATAGAATTAAAACTAAATCGAATCAAAGAAAATGGCTACTGCACAAACATCGCTGCATCTGATTCGTATGGTTTAATAGTTACTAATTTTGTAACTATTGATGAGCAATACCTGCAAAGCTCACATTATAACGAAAATATTCATAGTTTTTACTTTGATGGCCTCAGAGCAAACTTTGAAAAATCTAAATATTTTCATTGGTTTCTTATTCTTGAAACTTTAGAGCATTCTGCTCTCTACAAAAAGATGTTCAGTGATAAGCTGTTCGACGAGACCGAAAAAAAAGCAGTGTGTGCTCTTGCGGAACAAATGAGTGACGGAACAAAGAAAGGAGCAATTTTGAACATTCTCTCACGGACAAAGGAAGTCAGAAAAACAAAAATGCTTAAACTATTGCAGAATATTGACATAGCGTCATACAAACTTATTAAGGATGAAATTAAAATTACCGAAGAAATGATTGCGAATATTATTAAGGGTCGAAATTCATTATTTCATAGAGGCTCTGATTTTCCTGAAGAAATCTTATGGGATGTTTTATTTCCTATAGTTAAAAAGATAGTCGAAAAGGTTACAATGAATCCCGATCTATTAAATGGTTGAACGTGCATTATATATACCAAGGTAACATCATCCAAACATGAAGGTTACGGAAAGAAACTATCTTGCCTCCTATTCACAGATCATAGGTAATCATATTAAAGACCTGCTTAGCCAGTTTGACTTCTCAGAAGAAAACGGGAAATTCGAGTACCTGACCAAGGCTTCCGCTGTTTACTCCTCAAATATAGAAGGCAACAGCGTTGATTTGAATTCGTACATGAATTACGAGCTGAGCCGGGAAAAGTCAAAGCCCGGCAAAGAAATTGAAGAAATAGAAAACCTCGTTGCCGCCTATGAATTTGCCCAACAAAAGACGCTGACAGAGGTGAATCTGCTCCATTGCCACAAGGTATTTTCCGAAACATTCCTGATAAAGAGTAAGAGAGGAGCATACAGAATTGAGCCCGTGGGCGTGTTTGGCAAAACAGGTATGGCCTACTTGGCCGTAGAACCTGAATTTGTCGGAAAGGAGATGAAAACCTTCTTCAACGGTATTGCTGAACTCATCGCCACGCCATTGACCACGGAAGAAGTCTTTTATTTTGCCGCCCTGCTCCATTTACGTTTTGCTCATATTCATCCCTTTAGAGACGGCAACGGGAGAGCGGCACGGCTGCTGGAAAAATGGTTTATAGCGGAAAAGCTCGGACAGCAATTCTGGAAGATACCGTCTGAACATTACTATAAAGAGCATCAGCCGGAATACTATGCAGCAATACATCTGGGCATCAACTTTTACGAGCTTGATTATGGCAAGTGTCTTGATTTTTTGGTGATGCTGCCGAACTGCTTAATATAACCGGTAGTAAATCCGCCCGTCTGAACTGGGGCGAACCGTCCGATCTCCGTAAGGAACACACCAATCATGCATTACCAAGGCAACATCATCCGGCCTCCCAGCGAGGCCAACGCTATTATCCTTCAGGTCACCGTGGGCTGCTCGCATAACCGTTGCACCTTCTGCGGGGCCTATCGCGCTCCTGAACAAAAATTCCATATCAAGGATGATCGCATCATTGCTGAGGACATCGCCTTTGCCGCCAGATACTGCCGCAGGCAAAAGACTGTGTTCCTTGCTGACGGAGACGCCCTGATTATTCCGCAAAAAAGGTTGCTCGACCTCTGCCGAAAAATACGAGCAGAACTGCCCTGGGTACGCCGTATCAGTATCTATGCCAATAGCCGGGATATTCTCAAGCGCACTACGCAAGAACTTGCCGAGCTGAAACAGGCCGGGGTGGGCCGTATCTATATGGGCCTGGAAAGCGGCCATGATCTGACCTTACAGGCAATCTGTAAAGGGGCAACGGCAAGCGAGATGATTGAGGCTGGTCAACGGGTTCGCGAGGCAGGAATATTTCTTTCCGTTACCTGCCTGCTCGGTGTCGGCGGGACCCAATTTTCCAGGCAGCATGCTGAAGACACTGCAACGGTCCTCAGCACGATGCGTCCGAGTCAGATTGCCGTCCTGACCCTGATGCTCCTGGAGAATACAGAATTGGGACAAGCCGCAGCAGCAGGTTCTTTTCAGCTGCCGGATCAAGTCGGGTTATTCCGAGAGCTTCGCACCCTGCTTGCAGGCTTGGAAGATTTTCGTTGTCAGTTTCAGGCCAATCATGCTTCCAATTATTTTACTCTGGACGGTCGCCTGCCTAAAGACCGAAAGGCTTTTCTCGCGATTATTGACCAAGCTCTTTCTGGAGCTGTTGCCCTGAAACCGGAAGGGTTGCGAGGGTTATAGCTTCTCGCTGTTATGGCAAGTAATATCGCAAATAACGATTTATTCTATATACTGAAAAAAATATGACACTTGAACAGAAAAGAACCGATCTCAAGAATTTGACCCAAGACGAACTGGTGGACTACGTGGAATCCCTGGGGCAACCCGGCTTTCGCGGTCGCCAGATCTTAGCCTGGATCTACAAACCCGGCATTACCGACTTCGAGGAAATGACCGATCTAGCCCAGGTCTTTCGCACTACACTGGCTGAGCATGCCTGGATGAGCAGGTTTATTGATCCGATCACAGAAATTTCCAGGGACGGGGCTGTTAAATTCGGTTTTCGGCTGGATGACGGTTTGATGATAGAATCAGTTCTGATCCCCGAAGAAGATCGCAATACCCTTTGTGTTTCCTCGCAAGCCGGCTGCGCTATGGGCTGTCATTTCTGTGTTACCGGCAGCATGGGCTTTCAGCGCAATCTGACCCGTGCGGAAATTGTCAATCAGGTTTGTGCGGTACAGGATTGGATGCGGGAACATGAAGAGCACTGCCCAAAACAGGAGTTGACCAATATTGTATTCATGGGCATGGGCGAGCCCTTGGCTAATATGGACAACCTGCTCGCAAGCCTCTCCCTGCTCACGGAGCAGCGAGGACTGGATTTTGCCACCCGTAGAATCACGGTCTCCACCTGCGGATTGGTGCCGCAGATGCTGGAGCTGGGCAGACAAAGCAATGTCAATCTGGCCGTCTCTCTTCATGCGGCGGATAACGCCACCAGAAGCCGTCTCATGCCGGTCAATGACCGCTGGCCCATTGAGGAACTGCTCACGGCCTGCAAGGAATATCCGGGCAAAAAGCGGCAGCGGATCATGTTTGAGTACACCCTGTTTGCCGGAATCAATGATTCCGATGAGGATGCGCACAGGCTTGCCGGTTTACTCAGGGAGATACCCTGCAAGATCAATCTGCTCTCTGTGAATAAAGGAGAAGGTGACGAATTTATCAGCCCGTCGAATGACCGCATCCTGCGCTTTCAGGAAATATTGAGGGAGGAAAACTACACGGTTTTTATTCGTCAGAGCAGAGGAGCGGATATCTCGGCAGCCTGCGGCCAACTGGCAGGCAAAGCATCGAAACAAGAGGGTCTTATTTGTTGAGAAATTCTCTGCTCAGACAGCTTACCGCTCTAACTCAAGTCCCTGTGCCTGAAAAACTTCCCGGTGATCCATCTTTTGCAGGGCTGCCCGGAATTTTTTATGCAGCTTATTATCCTCAATAACCATCCATGCGCAATCAATAATGCCTTCTGCGGCGTCTTTCTCTGAAATTTCTTCTGCAAGGGTGACAGTGCCATCATCCTCGATTTCACAAAGACGCTTGTAGGGGTCAAGCTGTGGATATATCCCTGCAAAATCAATAAATTTCAATTTTAAATTAATAAGAGGTTCTACCTTGGCTTTTTTGCTAATCATTATTTGAACAAATACGGATATAAATTCATTCAGTGCTTGATTGAGCTCAGAGGGCGTTTTATCCAATTTATCCAATGGCTTTATATCATTCCCTTTATCAATTATTTCATTCAGCCTTTGATCCTCTTCGTCTTTTTCGACTCCCGCTTTCATCTCTACTTCCATGATCGGAGAGAGCTGATCACTGGTAAAATACCCTAAACTGTAGGCTCCTCCATTTTTTTGGAGCATTCCCAAAAGGGTATTATAGTCTGCATCAGAAGTGCTTAACCCCCCAGTTCCCCAGTAATAAGAGCCACCGCACCGCTGTCCTTCATAAAAAAAAAGCACTGCGCAATCTTTTTTTCGTCCACAGTGATCTCGATGAACCCTGAAAATTCTTTTTGACTGAGACGAAAAATAAGGTCAGGGAGCCTCACCTTAGCTGAAATAAGAGTATTCTGTGCGCGTCTGAAGGCTGGCATCTGGCCCCAGAAAAAAATTGAGTCTGGATCAAGATAATAAATTATTACCTGAAAACTTTTTTTCTGTAAGGACACAAGAACATGGTCAAGAGACTCCGACACCCGAGCATGTTCTCCATTATTTTGGATTACTCCCCGAACGATATCATACTCGTCAAAATAAACCAGCAACTCCTGGTCTGCTGAATTGCAATACAGACAACCTGATCCTATCTCACCTTGAAGATGCTGAATAAACTTTTCAATATCAAGATAGTAGCTATTCAGACCTGTTAAAAAAGGCTTTTCTCTCGGTAATAGCATTCATCTGCCTTGATGGTATCTTAATCTTTTCATGCGCGATAACAATGATCGCCTCTTCACTCAATAATATCACGGATAATATCATAATCAGCATCAGACGCAGTCTTAAAAGCGGAGATTCCCAAGGCCTTGAGTGCCGGGCTCTCTGGTGTCAAACTGAGGAGAGCCTCTAGGAGATCATCTTTCTGTACCTGGGGCATTTTGCGACTGATCGAAACAACCCAGTTCGGAAGCGGAGCAGTCTTGGCCACAGAAGTAATGGAGCCCGGAGCAATATACTGATCCGCCTTATGCAGGGCATATTCACTGATGAAACCGGCATCAACATCACCGACGCTCACGGAAATAATAACATTTTCTTCACGATGATTGGCGGCCTCAGTCAGTTGGCAGTCCCACTCAACATCAATACCCTTTTCTTTTAAGGTAAGTTTTTGCGATAAAAATCCTCCTGACGACTCTCGGCTGACGATCATGATTTTTTTCCCTTTGAGATCCTCAAACCCTGAAATACCCGATTCAGGTCGGCTGATAATAATACCCTTGGAAAGGGTATTATGTTGTGTTGTCACCGCACTGGCTATCGCCTCATGCACATTGGATATATTGACATAAATGGAAGGGTTCTCATAACCGATAACTATGTTGCCATGTAAAACCTCCGCCGTATATTGATCAATATTCCTTGCTAGTAATATACTGATATCATTTTCTGTTTCTTTACTGAGCCGAGCAGCAAGAGGGTGCAACATGGCAGTCAGTTGCTCAACAGAAAAAATTGGTGGCATCGAGAGGATATAGTCTTCTGCTAAAACCGAAGAACAAGGGCCGCAAAGCAGAACAACCAGACAGAAAGCTGTTTTTTTCATACTGTGCAAGTGTGCAAGGTGGGTGTCGTTTATCGGCTCAGTCGCTCCATAGCGACCTTGATGGAATGGCGCATGCGCTCCAAGGCAGCTCCCAGTTCTCTAATTTCTCGCGGCCCTGCCGCCATGATAGCAAGATCCAATTCCCCCAAACTAATTCGGTTGGCAACATTGGTCAGAGATCGCATCGGTTCAGTAATCAATTTATCAAGTAGGACAAAAAGGAGATAGGCTGCTAGAAAAAACAGCAACAGCAGGACCAAGGTTAAGGGCGAGAGAAGAATTTGAAAAAAATGTTTATCGATATTATCAGTATATAATCCGACATGTAATTCGCCGCCACTCTCTGGGAGAGTAGTCACCTGATCGTAGACAGGAACGCCTCCAATTTTGAGCTGAGCCCCTGCCCCTTGCTCACCTGGAATAATCGTATTTTTTATCAAAATATCAGATTGAAACCCTTTTTCTTTGATCTTTTGAACGAAGTCATTTTCAAACTTATTCAGATTATTGAAAAATCCTGCAACAATAATACCCCTTTTATTGCGTACAACTGCATAGGCAACTCCAGAAAGCTTACTCGCCCGTTTCACTTCCTGATTCACGGTTAAATAGTCTTTTTTTGCCAGGGGTGCTGTAATCGTTCCTTTTAATGACTCGGTAAGGGCTCGGCTACGCAATTCGAGTTGGTGCTGAAGGACGTCGGGAACAGTATTGAGATAGAAATGAACAAAGATCGTACTGATGATCAGAAGCCCGACCAACATTATTGCTAACAGATACAAAAAAAGGGGATTCCTTTACCCGTTGCAGCAGCCGAGTGTCTGAGAGCTGCCCGGACCGCAGGTGAAGGTTCAGCAACAGACGCACTTGTCTCTGTCTTTTCCTGCTCTTGCTTTTTTGTTTCTTTCTTATCTTGACCAGCTGATCCTTTTTCGACAGCCAATGCCGAAGAACTCAAGTTTTCTGGACTCATGTTCTCGATACTTTTCGGCTTCTCTACGATAATAATATGACCGCAAGCGCGACAATTAAACTTTACCTTAGGAACGTTAATCCGTTTTTCATCAATAGAATATTTCTTTGCACAATCTTCACAGATAACCAGCATTAAGATAATTCTCCTTTCCTGTCTCCCAGCCTGTAAGGGCTATGAAATAATCACGACAGGGCAGAGGGATATTGCAATCCCCGGATATTGATGACAGGTGCCGACTCTCTTTACTTACGACCTAATGATGCGTTGAACCGCACAAAAAATCTGTATAAAAATATCACTGTAAACTATTTTGCAAGAAAAAGAAAGCAGGGGACTTTTCTCCCGGTCAGACAACCTCTTCGCAGGCCACTGATCGTGGCAAGGCTGCAAGATGTATTTTTTTCGCCTCTTCAACTCCGCGCCGGAATGCTGCCGAGTTCATACCTTCAGTGCCAGCAGGAATTCCAGCGAGTAA
Organism: Candidatus Electrothrix aarhusensis; assembly: GCA_004028505.1. Taxonomy (GTDB): domain Bacteria; phylum Desulfobacterota; class Desulfobulbia; order Desulfobulbales; family Desulfobulbaceae; genus Electrothrix; species Electrothrix aarhusensis. Next base: position 24,386 of record MTKO01000098.1, on the reverse strand, counting down.
AGCCTTCTCTAAAAAAGCGAGGTCAACCTGCCCCGAGAGCAGGCCAACTGCGCCGAGAGCAACCATATTCGCTGTCATTTCCTGGCCAATCTCCTCACGAGCTATATGGGTAAAAGGGATTGCCACAACCCGACTGGTGGGTGACTGCTCAACCAGCCCTTTATCAATCACCAGAATCCCGTCATTATTTAGGTCAAAAAAATAGGCGTCACAGGCTGCCTGATTCATGGCCAGCAGAAGATCAAGCCCCAAGGCTTTGGGATAATCAATGGGTGTATTGCTGATAACCACCTCGGCCTTGGATTTGCCACCTCTGGCCTCAGGGCCGTAGCTCTGGGTCTGACAAACATGTTTACCACTATACACGCCGACTGCCTCTGCAAAAATGACCGCCAGCGTGATAATCCCCTGACCGCCTGAACCGCTAAACCGTATTTCATAACGCTGCGAGTCGTTCTTCTGTGGTTCGTTTCTGTGCAATCCGCTTTCTCGATGCATGCTCATTTTCCCTCCTGCTTCGATCTGGCCTGTTCCCGAATCCTCTTATACTCATCTGTGGAAACAGGAAGGTCCCTATCTGCCAAGACACCGATGGTGATTTTACCCTGGAGTTCTTCTTCCTCCATCGTGGCTGCCTTTTTCACGGTCACTGCCTGCTCTTTGAATGAGGTCAGCATATCGATTGCATTGCCGATCTTGTTGCGCCTGCCGTATTGCACATGGCAATTGGAGATGATTTCCACCACTGCAAAACCCGGTTTTATCATAGCCTGTTCAATAAGCTGATCTGCCAGGGCAGCGTGGTAAACAGTTGAACGAGCAACAAAGGCAGCACCTGCTGTCACAGCCAGCTCCGAAATGGAAAAGGCATGCTCAATATGCCCATACACCGAAGTTGTGGTTGTGGACCCGAAAGGAGTGGTCGGCGAGTATTGCCCTCCGGTCATTCCGTAAATCGAGTTATTAATAATAATGGCGGTCAAATTCAGGTTGCGGCGGGCCGCATGGATCAAATGATTGCCGCCAATTGCCGTGGCATCACCGTCTCCCATGATAGCTACCACATTGAGCGCAGGATTAGCGAGTTTGATACCGGTGGCAAAGGTCAATGCTCGACCGTGGGTGGTGTGCAGGGTATTAAAATCAAGATAGGTAGGCATTCGCCCGGAACAGCCGATGCCGGAGGCCAGAACAATTTCATCTTTTTCCAGATCAAGCCTGGTTATGGCCCGTAACAGGGCCCCCATAACAATGCCGTTGCCGCATCCCGGACACCAGACATGAGGAAATCGTTTATTATGACGGAAATATTTATGGGTGAGGGCCTGTATTGAAGGAGGCATAATGACCGTTCAATTATTCAATTGGAGGGTTAATACAGATTCAGCTAACTCGTCCGGCACTGAGTTTGACCAGGCGATTATATATTTGCTGCGGGGTTATCAACCTGCCGTCGACCCTGTTGAGTTTAACAACAGCACATTGCCCTTGGTTTACCCGTTGCACCTCTCGACTGATCTGTCCGAGATTGAGTTCCGGGACCAGTACAGAATGACATTGCTGTAAATAAGGTGTCAGGGTCCTGCGTGGAAAGGGAAACAGGGTGATCAATTGCAGAAGCCCTGCCTTAATTCCTGCCTTCCGCGCATCTTCCACAGCCCGCATAGCGGAACGGGCAACCGAGCCATAGGCGACCACAAAGAGTTCCGCATCATCCATATGGAATTTTTTGGTCAGCTGAATGTCAGACAACCCCTTGGTTATCTTCATGGATAGGCGCAGGTGAAACTTCTCAACCTCCTGCGGATTTTGGGTAGGAAAACCGTCCTGATCATGAACAAGACCAGTCACATGGTGCCGGTAGCCATCACCAAAGGACGCCATAGGTGGGACGCCACGGGTATCTGCCTCATAGGGCTTGTACCAGTCTGGAGGCATGCCCGGAGCAATTCGGTTCACCACTTTGACTTCACTGTCCAGGGGGAGCTCCACAGATTCTCGCGTATGGGCAACAACTTCATCTGAAAGAACAATGACAGGAATCCGGTATTTTTCAGCAAGATTAAAGGCCTTAACTGTAATGGTGAAGCTGTCGAGCACGCTTGATACAGCCAAGACAATAATAGGATGATCACCATGTGTTCCCCAGCGGGCCATTTGCACATCCCCCTGGGCCGGGCTGGTGGGCAGACCTGTTGAAGGGCCGCCCCGCATAACATTGACAATCACGCAGGGTACTTCGGCAGCGCAAGCAAAACCGAGATTTTCCTGCATCAGGGAGAAACCGGGCCCAGATGTCGCGGTCATAGCCTTGACCCCGGTCAGAGAAGCTCCGATTACGGCCCCAATGCTCGCGATCTCATCCTCCATCTGGATAAAAGTGCCGTTAACCGCTGGTAGGCGAACCGAGAGCTGCTCCGCAATTTCAGAAGCTGGAGTAATGGGATAACCGGCAAAAAAACGGCAGCGGGCAGCCAAGGCACCCTGAACAATGGCCTCGTTTCCCTGAAGCAGGCAGCGTTTCCTTTTCGCCTCAGTCATCGTCCGTCTCCAGCAAGGTTCTCTGATAAAATTTGCGCTCAGATACGGTTATGGCAAAATCCGGGCAGTGCATCTCGCAGAACCGGCAGCCTACACAACCGTCTTTATCAAGAATTTCCGGTTTTGCGTCCTTGCCGGGCTTGATGATCTTTTGCGGACAGAAGGCCATGCAGATACCGCAGCTTTTGCACCAATCATAATAAAAAGAGACGTCAAACTGTTTCTTTTTTTGCGTGTTATTCTTCACCGTGCTCAAGTGCTTAATTGCTCAATTAGTCATTCGTGTGAAACTCTGCAGCCCGCAATGCTTGCCGTGGATTATCGCCAACAAATTTATACAATTCCAGTAACTCTCGCCAGCGAAAGAAGATTGTATCTTCATCTTCGTCCAACCAAACCCCACTCAAGGCAAGTTGCAATTTTTCACTACAGTCTGCTTTCTCCTTTATTTTGTCTATTATTGCATAGCCATGATAAACAAAAAGATTTTCAAGGGGCCCTGCGGCAACATAAGCAAGTTCTTTGTTATTCTTACAACTATCTATGATAGTAGCCAGTAACTCAAGAGCATTTTGTGGATCGTTGTTAACTAAAGTATCAACATATAAAATTGCCTGCCGAGGTGTCTTGCGGGATTTTTGAACATCATCATATTCTCTCAAAAACATTTCAGCGAGCTCTTGATCAGTCATACCTGCAATGTTATTTCAAAGTCATCTTTCAAAGCACTGCCTTTAAGCTGATATAGACAAAGAACCCCACACCTGTGGAGCTATACATCAGCAGTCAGGGCATACAATGGATACCCTTTCGTTGCAGCAGTTTGGGGATCAGGATAAAGGCTGCGAAAGCACTTACCAAGGAAAGGGTCAATATGATTAATTCATTCATTTTTCCGCCTTTCGTTCAATTTCAGTTCGTATTCAGTATTCAACTTGACAACTTGAGTTGAAAGAAACGCCTGATCCGCCGAGCCCGTTGGAAAAGGAGCCCGCCTTTCAGCCTATAAGCCTAATGGCTCCTTTTCCTGCTCCCTGTGCTCTATTACGCCCGAATCTTCGCGTCCTTCTGTTTTCGCAAACGAATAATCCGGGGAGTCACCTCCACCAGCTCATCGTCATTGATATATGATATGCAGTCTTCCAAGCTCATGTCAAGGGGAGGAGTAAGAATAACCGCCTCATCCGAACCCGAGGCCCGCATATTGGTCAATTTCTTGCCCTTGGCCGGATTAACCACCAAATCTGCCGGACGGCAGTTTTCACCGATAATCTGTCCCTTGTACAGATCCTCACCCGGTTTGATGAACAGGGTGGCACGATCCTGAAGATTGAACAGGGCATAGGCTACACTGGTGCAGTTTTCCATAACAATCATCACCCCGTTCTGGCGGTTCTGGATCTCACCGGCATGTGGGCCCCATTCGGCAAAGACATAATTCATCACACCCATTCCCCGGGTATCAGTCATAAACTCAGAACGATAGCCGAGCAATCCTCGGGTAGGTATTTTGAAAACCATCCGCGACATCCCGTTTGTCACCTGCATATCGCTGAGCACGCCTTTGAGCTTGCCCAGTTTTTCAATGACCACACCCTGATACTGCTCATCAACATCAATGGTCAGCGACTCATAGGGTTCAATGGTCTTGCCGTTTTCTTCCCGCATAATAACATGGGGACGGGTAACCTGGAACTCATAGCTCTCCCGGCGCATTTTCTCGATCAGGATGGAGAGATGGAGCTCGCCGCGACCGGAGACTCGAAAGCCGACTCCGTCGGTAAGCGGTTCTACATGCAGGGCCACATCAGCCAGAGTCTCTTTGTTCAGACGCTCGTCCAGATGACGGGAGGTAACAAATTTCCCGTCCTGACCGGCAAAAGGCGAGTCATTAGGAATAAAATGCATAGAAATAGTCGGTGGATCAATCTCAATCAGGGGCAGAGGCTGCGGATTAACAGGATCGGTAAAGGTCACACCCACAGTGACGTCTTCCATTCCGGCCACCGCAATAATATCACCGGCATAGGCAGCATCCATAGGAACCTGTGCGTCGCCGACAAAGCCAAATATTTTTGAGATTCGTACAGGCTTGACAGAACCGTCACGACGGTATACGACAATACTTTCGTTCAGGCGCAGCGTCCCGTTGGCCACACGACCGATACCCATCCTGCCAGATAGGGGGAGTAATCAATAGTGTTGATCTGGAGCTGCAAGGGGGCATTAATGTCTCCGGGAGGCGGCGGGACATGATTAACAATCATTTCTGATATCAAGTCCATGCCCTGTCCCGGCACAATGGATCATGAGGATCTTTCACCATATATCCGTTTTTGGCGGAACCATAGACAACCGGAAAATCTAGTGTTTCATCAGGAGCTTCTAGGCGGGCCAGCAGGTCAAAAACTTCATCCACTACCCATTCACAACGTGCTCCGTCCTTATCGATCTTATTCACCAGCACCAGTATGGGTAGCTTGGCAGCCAAGGCCTTTTTTACTACAAAAAAGGTCTGGGGCATGGGCCCTTCTTGGGCATCCACTAGCAGAACAACACCATCGGCCATCCGCATGACGCGCTCCACCTGCCCTCCGAAGTCGGCATGTCCAGGTGTGTCGATGATATTGATCTTATAATCGCCGTACGTGTACGAGCCGTTTTTCGAGGCAATGGTGATGCCGCGTTCACGTTCCAGATCCATGGAGTCCATAAGGCGTTCAGCCACCTCCTGGTTGTCACGAAACATACCGCTCTGACGAAATAATTTGTCAACCAATGTGGTTTTACCGTGGTCAACATGGGCGATAATCGCCACATTTCTGATCTTATCCTGATCCATTATAGCTCCTGTGGAAAATAAAACGGCGCATTGCCGCACCTGTTCTTTCGGTAAGTAAAAAGAGGCTGACTGTACAGCAGGAAAATCAAAAAGACAAGGGGATTGACAGGTAAAGCACAAAAGAAACAGATTTACAGGGGGGAAGGGACGTATGCAGAAGATCTCCGCTTAATCGCCTTTTCTGTGATCCCGCATCTGTGGCGGCAGGGGCATGGATTATCCTTCCTGTGCCGCCTGTAGAGTCATATCTATTATTTTTGTACTAATCCTTATGTCATGCAGCAGCAGGGTTGCGATCAGCGGTTTGATATCCTCTACCAGCCCCACTCTCTTGGCTTTCAGCAAGATTCCCATAGATCCTATGACATCAAGTCCATTGATTTTAGCAAATTTTCTCGCCTTCAAGTCGTCAATCAAGACAACGGAGGGACGTTGTTCCAGCCCCAGAACAATCGCTTCCGCCTCCCCAGCCCCTACATCGTTGGACAGCATCTCCACCGCCAGCTTATTGGATACATCCTTTGTTCTGCCGTCCAGAAACAACTTCAGTGTTTCGGCAAAGGGCTTTTTTGCCTGGGTAACTTCCTGAAAAACAGCAGCAGGGACATACAGTTCTCTGTACAGCTTTTCCAAGACAGCCAGTTTGTCGATCAGGGCAAGGGTGATTAAGGGCGAGGAGTCAGCGATGATAATCATCGGTCCATTACCTGCGCTATCTCTTCCCCGAAGTCATCTTCGTCGTAATTTATTGCGGGGATATCGTACCTGCCCAACTCGAACAGAAAATCGACTTTATTCATCCCTGCAAGCTCCGCAGCCTTTCCCATCGACAGTTTTCCCAGCCTGTACAATTCCCCGGCTGCATACAGCTTCATCTTTCGGGTGAACTCTTTCTTCGTTTCATTCAGGGTGTAGAGTATATCTTCAGGGATCTGCACTGTGAGTTCTATGCTTTTCATCGGCCTGCTCCGTTCAGTTATAGTGATAGGCAATTATACTCATTTTTTTGAAAAGCTTGCAAGAAGAGAGCAGCGGCGCATTGCGGTAATAGTCGTTTTCTTCCTATTCACAGGAGATAAGCACATCGGGATAAAAAAACTTTTTCTCGTTTTTTACCTTCATGTTAGCCTGGAAAGGTTCGCATGGCGACTTTTGTTCCTGAAGATGGCGGAGGAAGGCGGCAAAAAGATTGCCCGCTATTCTGCCATGATCAGCACTGGCTCCTGCCATTGCGTAGACAGAGCCGTCTATGAACTCGTGCTTCATCTCACTGAGGAGTTCACCGTCCAAGTATTCCTGTTCGCTGATCTGCTGTTGTTGCTGAGGCAATGGCATGATTTCTCAACCCCTTTTTCTCAAATTCGGTTCAGGGGTGTTGTGGTTCGCTCCTGATCTTAACCGAACAGGTTAACATCCTTCACAGTATCTTGCAAATACGGATAATCGTCATATCAGGTGCCAGCAGAATGGGTCGCGGGCGGGGGTGGTGAGGCGGGAAAGGGAGAGAAGGCAGGGCAAAAAAAACCGGGTTACGCGCTACGCACGCACCGGTGTACGTCTCCTAACTAGAGATAGATTCGTCTTCAAGATGAAGACCTGTATCAGATGCAATTGTTCGAAGCATATCCCCCCTCTCATCTTGCGCTTTTTGCTCTTCGTCATAGAGCTCTTTGATTTTTTTATTAACCATCTCAATAGAGCTTTTGTTGATTCCCTTCTGATTACTATCTTCAAGTATTAAATAATCATCTTTAACTGTTACACTAAGAGTACCAAATTTATCACCAGCCTTTCCAAGCTTACTCATTAGACTCTTAGATGGGACAGAATCAAAATCGCAAGCTATTTTATAAGGGGCTTCAGTATGGTCAGGATTGAGTTTCTCAAGTTGCATAACATCTCCTTTTTATTTTTTATTTCAACATATAAAGTCAATACACAAGATATAATTATGCTTTAACCATGCTAAATAAAAAAAGTAAACGAAAATGCGTAAGATTTGGTAAAAAGTACTCACTGCGGTATCACAGACCAAAATTGAAGGGCGCAGTGATGCGGGTTACAGGCCGGGGGCGCAGGTTCGAATTTTATAAAAAAGCAAAGAGGTTAATCATATCGAGAAAACTCGTTATCCGTATTGAGACAAGCTCCAGCATGGATATCGCTCCCCTGATTCCAACAAATTTTCAGCACCTCATTGCAGATAAGGCGAATACTCCTTATAATCACCCCGCAAACTGCGTTAAAAAATACATCCTTTGTACCTCAGCACCGGAATGAATATTAGCTTTCGCAATAAAATCAGAAACTTTTTCGCGCCCATCTCGCTACCAGTTTTTTTCTTTTTAGGAGCGATCATTGTCGGAGCAGTTCTTCTGCACAGTCCGTTCAGCTGCCAAGCCCGGCCATCTCCTGGCTGGATGCCCTGTTCACCGCCACCTCAGCAGTTTGTGTTACCGGTCTGGCCGTGGCTGATACCGGTCAGGAGTTTACCCGTACCGGTCAGTCTGTGATTCTCCTGCTTATCCAAATGGGTGGTCTGGGCATTATGACCTTTTCCAGCCTGACCTTTTTTCTCTGGAAAAAGAGGGTTTCCCTGACCGACAGAATTGCAGTGGGCCAAAGCCTGCTTCATAACTCCGGGTTTCACCTGGGGCGATTTCTTGTCCAAATTGTGACCGTGACCCTGGTGATTGAGCTCTCCGGTGCCCTGCTGCTTTTTTTTGCCGATCCTGAAGGATTTTCACCCTTCTCTGCCCTGTTTCACGCCATTTCAGCCTTCTGTAATGCCGGTTTTTCCCTGCATAGCGACAGCTTGGTCGGCTATAAAAGCGACTGGCTGGTCAATCTGACCATTATTCTCCTTATTATCCTTGGCGGGATCGGCTTTGCCGTGATTGTCGAGGGCAAGGATATCCTGTTGGCCCGGTTCAAAAATCCCAAACAGAGAATCCAGAAGAGCTGGCATTTTACAGTGGTGCTGCAAACCTCTCTTTTTCTTATCCTGGCAGGCTGGCTCTATATTTATTGCGCAGAATTTCTTGGCGTCAAGGGAGAGATCAGCTGCCATGAAGCCATCCTGACCTCGCTCTTTCAATCCGTCACCTGCCGGACAGCGGGCTTTAACTCGCTGGATCTGGCAAGCATGACCAATGCCTCGCTGGTCTTTATGATTTTCCTCATGTTTGTCGGCGGCGCACCAGGCTCCTGCGCAGGAGGAACCAAGGTCACCACCTTTCGCATCCTTGCCGCTTTTATTAAAGCCCAGATCTCAGACCGGGATCAGACAGTAATCGGCAAATACGCTGTTGATCAGGAGTCAGTCAATAAAGCCCTAACCCTGCTCTTCTTTTCCCTGGCCCTTATTTTTTTCTGCCTGATTGCGTTAGATTTTACTGAAGGCGGCAATGTCCCCCATACCCAAGCACGGGGCCAATTTCTTGAAATTCTCTTTGAAACTGTTTCGGCCTTCGGCACAGCAGGCTTGAGCACCGGCCTGACATCAAAACTCTCTCCTCCTGGCAAGGTGATCATTATGTTCCTCATGTTTGTTGGCCGACTCGGCCCCCTGGTCCTGCTGAGTTCCATTCAATCCATGCGAACAAAAATTCTTTTTTCCAAGCCCGAAGAAAAGCTTTCAGTGGGCTAACGTCGGAGTAAAAATCGGAGTAATGATGAAATTACAAATAGGTATTATCGGATTAGGCAAATTCGGCCTCAAACTGGGAAAAACCCTAGTTGATCTCGGGCATGAAGTTCTGGGAGTGGAGACAAATCCTGACAAAGTAAAAAATGCCCAGCATGTCCTGACCCAGGTCTATCAGGTCGATGCCATGAGCCGAGAGGCCCTGGAGCAAATCCGTATCCAGGATCTCCACCATGTGCTGGTCAGTGTCGGCGATTCCATTGCCGCCAGTGTGATGATCTCCATGTTCCTCAAGGAGCTGGGTGTGGCCAAGGTCTGGGTGAAGGCCATTCATCAGGATCATGAAAAACTGCTCCATAAAATAGGGGTGGATGAGGTGGTGATCCCGGAATTCATGGCCGCAAAGCAAATCGCCAGCCGCATTGCCATGCCCGGCTTTCTTGATTATCTCCCTTTTGACGAATCTATGGCGGTCAAAGAATTCACCATTAAGGACTGGGAAGGCAAGACGCTCCTGGAATTAAATTTGACCAACACCTTTGGTATTCAGGTGATTGCGGTACGGAGAAACGGCAGCAAGGGGTATCAATATATACCAAAGGCCAATGAAACCTTCCATGAAGGGGATAATTTCGTGGCCATTGGGGAGGTTTCGCAGTTGGATCGGGTGGTTCCATAAGGAAACTTAGAAGATCCGGCGAGTAAATCTTAGGGTGATGAGTCGAACAAGCCACAATCCAGCTGACCGTTAATCTGCTCAAATTATGAAAGTAAAGCATTCAAACATTATTTTAATCGGGATGCCGGGCTCAGGAAAAAGCACTGTCGGTCCCCTCCTCGCCCAAAGTATATCACGCGACTTCCTGGATACAGATCTGGTCATTCAGGCATCACAAAAACGGGCATTGCAAGATATTGTGAATACAGATGGACAGGCTGCTCTCCGGCTGATTGAAGAGGAGGTACTGCTCAGTCTTGTCTACTATGATCACGTCATTGCAACGGGAGGCAGTGCTGTTTACAGCGAGCAGGGCATGATGCATCTCAAAGCAGATGGTATCGTTATTTTCCTTGATACGGATCTCGCCACGCTGGAGTCGAGGATTGATAATTTCAACACGCGTGGTCTAGCAAAACGAGCTGACCAGACTTTTGCGCAACTGTTTGACGAGCGCCTTCCACTCTACAGGAAGTATGCGGACATTAGGATAAACTGCGCTGGCCTGAGTCCAGAAGAGGTCTGTGTGAAAATCATTACTGAATTGGAGAGCGACAATACATGAGCATAATCTCGTCGCACTACTGAAACGAATACCCCACAGTCACCTGAAGGATGATGTTGCCTTGGTAATGCAAAACTGTTCTCTGGGTTCTCCGGTACTAGGTATCTTAGTACTGTCTAATGATTGCGGCCAATGTACAAAGGATACGTTGGCGGTGTCAAAGTAAATGGCAGCCCACAGAAAGCGGTTTTTCACGCTTCGTTTTTCTATGACGGCTATTTAAAATTCGAGTCTTGTATTCTCCTTTCCTCTTGATATTTGGATTCGAACCCGTGATCCCGCCCTGTAATCCGCATCACTGCGTGGTTTGATTTTGGCCTGTGATACCTCCGTGGGTACATTTCATTCTGTTGGTAGCAGTTTCCTGTTTACTTTTTAATTCGACATGGTTAAAAGTTTATAAAGATAGAATAATGATTCGACAAACCATGTTTGCCTGTTTAATATCCTCATATGTGGAAACAGTACAGGCTGTAAGTAATATATTGAATATATCGACTCGATTTTCCATGTTTACCGCTTGAATATCAGTATAGGTGGAAAATACAGTAATATTACAGTCAATAGCATGGAAAGTTTTCCACTTATTAATACTGATAGGATGGACCGCTCCGCTCGCAAGCTCACTTTCAGCGGTCCATCCTATCGGGCGCTGTCGAGTTCCTCCAACGAGTTGAACAGGTTACGCGCTACGCGCTCCACCTATCCAACACGTTGGAACCGACTGCGATTCTCGGCACGGAAAAGAAAAAACAGCACTTTCTCTTCTGTGTCTGCGAGTCTCGCGGCTCAACAGCGCCCGTTATATTCCAAAGAAAGGAGAATGAATGTTTATCATATCATTAAATTATCAATGCCAACTTGAAGAAGTAGATAAGCATCTTGATGCTCATGTCGCCTATTTGAAAAATGAATATGCCAATGGGCATTTTATTGCGTCAGGAAGGAAAATTCCGAGAACAGGCGGTGTTATTTTATCCAATGTTAAAACAAAAAATGAACTTGGAGTGATTCTGGCAAAAGACCCTGTTTATCAAGCCGGTATTGCGGAATACGATATTACGGAGTTCATCCCAAGTATGGTGGCAGAAGGCTTTGAAAAATTAAAAGAGCAATAGGATATAACAAGCAAATGCACCCGACTGGCATACACGTCCGATTTTCGGATATTTAGCTATCAATGTCATTCGCTCCACCATCCCGGTGGCTCCGTGGCCAGCCGGTGATTTAAAACGTTAAATATTCCAAAAGTCGCATAATGGATTTTATGTAATATGCGGAGGGATTATTAAGCTACCTCTCGGCTTTTCAAATCAACAACTAAATAAACAAAAAAAATGACTGATATAATTCGACACAAGTGCATGAAATGCAAAAAATATGGCATTGAATTTCCTGCTGACCCTAAACCTAGCGATATAATCACCTGTACTCAGTGTAGTGCTACTGTAACCTATAAAGATGCTCTCTCTGAGGCCGAGGATATAGTTCGTAAGCTTGCTGACAAAGTCATCCTCAAGAGATTTGGTAAACTCAAATAATTGCTAATAAATAATATCTATCAAGAGAAGGTCGATATTACACATTGAGCAATATCGTATAAGAGATCTTATGTTAAATTGTTCAGCTCTCGTTGTTTCACTGGGTACCTGCTCACCGCATAGCCCGGTTTTTTATTTGACTGATCTCAAGCAGGAAAGTCGTTCTTTTACGCCGCCATTGTTTTTTGGTGCTTCGCATCAAGCCACTTTATTATTTTTCTGGAATATGGACGAACTGAACTGCTTTGAATCGGTACCTGCGAAGTATTAACCACTCCCCTCCCGCCGCAACCCCGCCACGGTCTCCACTTTAACCCCTATGCGTTCAGCAATGGTCTCGTCATCCAATAAATCAAGGAGTTGACGAGCCATTGCCAATTTGGCAGCATGTTCCCCCTCAGCTATCCCCTTCTTTCTCCCCTTTTCCTCAGCCGAAACAATGAGCGCGGCAGAGTCTGCAAGGGTTTGCATCCGCAGTTCATAGACCTTGCGCTCTTCCTCATCAACCATCCGATCCACAGCCTCAATAGCCTTAAGGATCAGCCGGTCCGAAGCCAAGGGCTCTGCAACCTTGCTCTTGGCTATACTTCATGGGCACAGGCCAGGAAGGTGACCCACAGCACATACATACTGCCGCTGCCTATTGTACAGCATCATGCCTTTTTCTCCTGCTATTTTTATATCCAGAAAAATGATGAGCAAACAGAAATCATAAACACCTTGCCCCTGAGACGAATAGCCCCTATAATCATCTCATAAACTGAGACGAAAAATACCAACAGGGCGTATGCTAAAAAAATACATCTGGCAATATTCAGCCTGGCCAAGCCTACAATGGGATGAGCAGACCCTTGCCTCCCTCATAACCCAATGCAGAAAAAAACAGCATTTCCTGCTCGGTGCTGTCTCTGTGCTGGGATTTGATTTACGCCTTCAGGCCCAAGGAATCATTCTTGAAAAAGAAGTCGTCGAAACCTCGGCCATCGAAGGAGAACAGCTTGACCCGGAAGGAGTTCGTTCTTCTGTGGCCAACAAGCTGGGCTTAGCAACGGCAGGCTCACGCCCCGCAGATCGGAAAACCGACGCAACAGTGGAGGTTCTCCTAGATGCTGCCAAGCATTTTAACACCCCCCTTTCTCAAGAGCGCCTCAAAGGCTGGCACGCCGCCCTCTTCCCGGACGGATATTCCGGGTTTCATCGCATAGTCACCGGAGATTGGCGACAACAGGAAATGGAAATCGTTTCCGGGCCGGAAGGTCGGCAACAGGTGCATTATAAGGCACCGCCGCCCGAGGCTGTCTCAGAAGAGATCAGCTCTTTTCTCCATTGGCTGAACAACCAAACCTCATCTCCATCCGCAATGGACGGACTTATCCGGGCCGGACTCGCTCATTACCGCTTTGTTGCCATCCATCCCTTTGATGACGGCAACGGCAGGATCGCCAGAGCACTCACTGATATGGCCTTGGCACAGGACGAAAACAGCGCAATCCGCTTTTACAGTCTTTCCAATCGAATCATGCAGGACCGAGACGCCTATTATGGGGTGTTGGAACGATGTTCCAACGGCTCAGGAGATGTCACGCCTTGGTTGGAGTGGTTTTTACAGAGCTTTCAACTGGCGGTTATCAGTTCTCAGAAACTCATCAACCGTGTTCTGGTAAAGGCGGGCTTTTGGCAGGAGTTTGCCGGAACAGAACTGAATTCGCGCCAGAAAAAAGTGGTCAACACCCTACTGGATGCTGGTAAGGGCAATTTTGAAGGGTATTTGGCCGCACGAAAATATCGTTCCTTGGCAAAGACAACCAAGGCCACCGCTTCCCGCGACCTGGAAAATCTTATCAAAAAGGGTATTATCAAACGCTTGGAAGGCGGCGGAAGAAGCAGCAAATACGATCTTACCTGGGAGCGCTTCGAACCGGGCCATGTTATGGAGGAAAGATGAATCATACTTCGCAACAAACTTCGCAACAATTCATCCGCATGAGCGGCACCGATCAGGTGGTTTGGAATCTGGTGGATGACCAGGACCTGTTCTGCATCTGGGGGATTGCCTCGCTGACTGAGCCGCTTCAGGATGCGCTTGTTGAGCAATCCCTCAAGTACCTTCTCCAAACCATCCCTATCCTCAATACCCGGCCTGTGACCACCTGGTTTTCAGGAAAATGGCAGTTGCTGGCAAGAGAAAGTGTAGCTGATCTCATCGTTCGGGTTCAGACAGCAAACGATGCCGAGGCTGAGGCCAAGACTGAGGAGCAGCTCCAAAAGGTCTTTACCAACCCGATTAAGGCCAAGGACGCGGCCATGATTCGGCTTCACTCCATTGACGGACCGGAAAAGCATTATTTCGTGATTCAGGTCCATCATCTTGTGGTGGACGGTGAGGGGCTGAAAAGGATCTGTGCTCAGTTTGCTGAGATCTACCGAGCAGTATACCGCGATCCGAGCTGGCAGCCGGACCAGATTCTTGACCCGTGCCGGAGCCTAGGACAAATACTGCGTCAGGCGGCCCCTGCTCGTTTCATTAGGGAGCTCCCGGCCTATCTCATCAGCCTCATCAAGTTATTGATGAAAACTGTCCCTGCCCTTCGACAAAGAAAAAAAGCTGGCTACCGGCTGATTAATACGGCAATCAGTACGGCAGAAACCGATAACGACCCAGCGTTAGCCTTATTACCTTTTTTTGCCCGTACTGTTCTTGATCAGGAGATCATGCTGGCGGCTAAGGCCTTTGCCAAGCGCCAAAACGTGACCCTGCATGACCTCCTCATGACCTCATTTTCCCTGGCAAACATGGCGTGGAATACGAAGCGCGGAGACAAACGCAACTGGCTACGATTTTCCTACACAGCCAACCTGCGCCGCTGGTGGGGAGAGCCAAACGGAACCTTTGGCAATTTCAGTGCTATTTTAACCCATGAAGAAGTCTTTCATAATCTGCAATCGCCAAACCTTGCCCTGACCGCAACCAAGGCACAGCTTGATCAGGAAAAAAAACACATCGGCCTCGACAGTTTTTTCGTCACCATGCTGCTGCCCGCCCTGCCCTACTTTCTGATTCGTCGAGGTTCCTTGTACCTCAAAGAAAAGATGCTCGCTTTTGCCCGTCAGAATCAGGCAATGACCAATATCGGCATCATCCCTGAGCAGGCAGGTGATTTTGGCCATACCCAGGCTGAGGGCTATTCACTGCTGGCCCCGACCATTGCGGGCGGCTGTCTTCTCTTCACGATTTCTACTTATAAAGATGTGCTGACCCTTTACCTTGGCTGCACCGAGGATGCCTTAAACAGGGAAGATGCGCAGGATTTCCTCTGCCTGTGGAAGGATAAATTTCTTCAGGTGATTGCAGCGTAGTAGGAGCGAATATGCAAATCATTTTACTCCCCGGCATGGACGGCACCGGAATTCTGTTCAGGCCCTTTGTTCAAGAACTCACCAAGCATATTACAGAAATTACAGAGATTCCGGTAGAAATTCCTGTTCAGGTTATCTCTTATCCCTGCGATCAGAAGCTCAGCTATGAGCAGCTCATCGACTTCGTGCGCAGCAGACTGCCTGCTCAGGAAGAGGTCATTCTGGTGGCAGAGTCCTTTTCCGGCCCCATCGGCTATGCCCTAGCTGCTGAGCAACCGAACAAAATCCGGGCGGTGATTTTCGTGGCAACCTTTCTCAGTCCACCCAAAGGCCTTCTCTGTATGATGCCTCCGCCTTTTATGGCCCTGCTCATGAAAATCCCTCTCCCGGTCTTTTTTCTTAGCCGACTCTTCTTTGAACAAGGGTCGTCAAATACGTCAAACAAAACCATTGCGCTGTTTAAGACTGCGTTGAGAAAGGTGCAGCGTCCTGTGCTTGCCACGCGAATGCGCGAGATGGCTGATTTGGCTGGCCTGCAAGCTGGAATTGAGGCTCAGGAACTTGATATCCCTTGTGCCTATATCCGGGCAAAAAATGATCAACTCATCTCCTGCTCCCATGCTGAAGAATTCAGGCGCATTGTCCCACAAATTGAGGTGACCGAAATTCCAGGCCCCCATTTCATCATGCAGGCAAGGCCCAAGGAATGTGCGCAGGTGGTAGGGAAATTCATAACAGGTTACGGTTATATTTAGCCTAATACAGTAATAAGAGCCTGTACCACCTCTCTATCAAAATTCCCCTTTTGCACCTCATGACGCAACTCATCAAAGGCGGCCTCCATTTCCCAACGTTCCCGACGGGGGTGCCAGGATGTGAATGTGTTATACGTATCCGCAACTGCTATAATTCGTGCTCCTATGGGGATCTTTTCTCCACTTAAGCCTGCCGGGAAACCACTGCCGTCATATTTTTCATGGCTGTGGTAGATCATATCGAGAAGCTGTTTGTCACGAAAACCGTTTTTCTTCAGGATTCGTGTGCTCTCAATGCTGTGCCGCAAATATTCCTGATACTCATCAGAACTGAGTCCTCCTTTACTACGGTTCAAAAGATGGCGTGGAATGGCCTCAAGCTATATCAGCAAGAAATCCTGCCTGAAGAATACTTGTTTTCATTTGTTCCGATTCAATGCCCAGTTCTCCAGCTATTGCATAGGAAAGTAATGCAACAACTTTTCCGTGTCCGACACGGCCATCCAAGACCTCGGAGGGTAAAATAAAGTCGTCTTTTATGTCAATGAGATCAGCTGTGTTTTTATATTTATCAAAAAAATTGGAAGTGATTTTTTTTCGATCCTGTAAGACATTTTTTAGACCAATCACCTCATAGGTAGCCACCCGTTTGGCTTTTCCTTTGACCTGAATTTTACAAAAATTGTCTTTTTGCAGCATTGCTTCGGCAAAGGCTATTTTAAAATTTGTATCCTCAGGTTTCAGCTGCAATGCTTTTTCAAAATTGATCACAGCTTCATCAGCATCCAGAATCGCAAGATGTAGCTGACCGATCTGATGATAAAGGTCAGCCCTGATAAAATCATTTTCCTCCTGCAATAACTGTTCTCCCATCTTTTCAAGGTTGGTTCGAACCTCTTTCACCACGGAATCAGAAATACTGACATTGTCAATCTTGAGTTCCACGTCAATGAACGGACGAATGCCTTCCAGCGTGTTATTGTCGATAAGAATCGAACCGGGAGGAGCCGCTTTTTCAAAACGGGAGGCCAGATTGACCACATCACCAATTGATGTATAGGATTGCCGTTTTGCACCAATCAGGCCGACAATGGCCATTCCAGAGGCTATGCCGATCCGCATTTTCCACGGATAATCCTGCCGTGCCATTTTCTCCTGCATTTTAACGGCGCAGACAACGGCCATGAGACGATAATTGACAAAATCAACAGGTGTTCCGAATTCACACATGATTCCATCCCCCTGATACTTATCAATATGGGCGTTGTAGGCGAACAGTATTTCTTCCATGTCGCCAAAATATCTGTTTAAATCTCTGATGACAAGTTCAGGCTGTCGGGTCTCAGAATAGGCGGTGAACCCTGAAAGGTCAGCGAACATCACACTGATATTTTTCTTTTCATCCCGAAGACGCCCTTCAATGATGAGCTTGGCCACCGAGGCATCCATAGTGGAATACAGGGCCTCTTCCACCTTGCCCTTCATAACTCCCAATATGTTACGTGACTCCTCCAAGTCCGCTGTCTTTTGCAGCACCATTTCTTCAAGATTGCCTGTGTCCTCTGCAAGAGATTGGTTGGCCAGACGAAGCGCCTCCTGTTTCTCCAATAATTCTTTGTTCAGCTGTCGGGTGGTCCTGGTTTCCTGTTGTAATTTTTCCTGAAGTCTGCCGACAACTGCACCGGCAATAATAAGAAAAGAGCCCC
Source organism: Candidatus Electrothrix aarhusensis (assembly GCA_004028505.1). Classification (GTDB taxonomy): domain Bacteria; phylum Desulfobacterota; class Desulfobulbia; order Desulfobulbales; family Desulfobulbaceae; genus Electrothrix; species Electrothrix aarhusensis. The sequence continues at coordinate 6,715 of MTKO01000098.1, read as the reverse complement.
AGGCAAGAAGATGAATAGCGACTTCCTGTTGAGTAGATTCCGTTGAAAAATTCTCGGGATAAAGAAGAAAATAGAGTGTGATGAAAACAATACAAAGAAAGGCGCTCAGGACAGTACGACGCCAGCCCAGATAATAACCTGAAATAATGATAGGGAGAAAATAAAAATGAAGAAAAGCAAGCTCCTGAAGGACAAAAATATTAGTCAACGCGATACTTGCTATGAGGGAAAGGACAAAGACGGCTTCAAAGTTTTTTGTAATAAATATTTTGATCAATTCCATTGTATGATGGATGACTTAAATTTTAAAACGCCCCTCGTCCCTCAGGACGGGACAGGGGACAGCTCGTTGTTTCGTAGCAAGAAGCTCAGCTGCTGACTCCCTCACGCAATAATCTCCAGTTTGGCATAATCCAGATGGAGCAGCTTGTCCCCATGCCGATCAAAGTGGACCTCAATCCGGCGTGGGGCCGGGATTTCTTTCACCTTGCCGATTCCAAAAAAAGGATGGCGCACGGCCATGCCCGTGCAGAATTCGGTACGAGCAGATTGCGTAGCTGCTTTTTTCAGGGTGGGTGGTTCTGGAAAAACGCCATCAGGGTTACAGCGATACAAGGCTATGTTTTCCCGTGCCGCAGTAGGTGCTGGGTTCTCATTGACATACAGACCCGGATTGATTTCTCGGAGAAAGGGCGACATAACCACATTAAGAAATTTTCGGTCTGGGGTCATGATGGTTCTGGGATAGGTAAGAAAGAGTTGCTTTTTCGCTCTGGTTGCCGCCACATAGAGCAAACGACGTTCCTCTTCCCATTGCTCAGTGGCAGGGAGCGTCTTTTGATGGGGAAAGCGTCCTTCGGACAAACCGATAACAAAGACCGCATCCCACTCCAAGCCCTTGGCCGAGTGGATGGTGGAAAGGATCAATTTTTCCGGTGCTGTTTCTAGGTTGTTGGGCGCAGGATCAGGCGGATCAAGGGCCGTATCATCAACAAAGGACTGGAGATCGCCGTAGCCGCCGACCAGAGCCTTGAGCTGCTCAAGATCACGCCGCCGTTTCGGATAATCATCATGATAAATTCGCTCAAAGATGGGCTCGTAATACTCCATGACCAGATCAAAAACCCCTGAAGGGGTCAGCTCAAAGCGATCCATAGCAGTCAGGGCATCGGCCAACCGCTTGAGTGCATCCTTCCACTTAGCCCCAGTCTTATACTCAGCCAGGGCCTGAATAGGCTTATCCTCGGCCATAATCGTCTCAAGAATTTTCTGGGAGGTCTTAGGGCCAACCTTGTCCAATTGGAGGAGAAGTCGATTCCAGGAGAGATTATCCCAGGGATTGATCAGCACCCGCAAAAAGGAGAGCGCATCCTTGATATGGGCAGCCTCGGTAAGCTTCATCCCGCCTCGTTTTTCAAAATCCAGGGAATGGGCCGCCAGTTCCATTTCTAGCTTATAGGAATGAAAGCCGGAACGAAACAGAACGGCAATTTCCTTATTTGCCGTACCTGTGTGCAGCAAGGCCTTTATATTATCTACAATGAAGCGGGCCTCGCTGGCCTCGTTGCGGGCAGAGTAGACAACCGGCTTGACCCCGCCCTCCATTTCACTGAACAGCTCTTTGGTGTATTTTTCCTCAGCCTGGGCAATGATGGCATTGGTCAGGGCCAGAACAGGCTGGACCGAGCGGTAATTCTGCTCCAGTTTGACGATATTGGCACCGGGAAATTGCTCAGGAAAACGCATGATATTATAAAAATCCGCACCACGAAAGCTGTAGATGGACTGAGCATCATCACCGACCACCATCACGTTATCGTGGCCAAAGGCCAACAGGCGGACGATCTGGGCCTGAATCAGGTTAGTGTCCTGATACTCATCCACCAGAATATAACCGAACTGGGAGGCGATTTCTGTGCGGGCCTGGACTGATTCACCAAGCAGGCGCTGCCAATTAACCAGCAAGTCGTCATAATCCATCAGGGCATTGTTCAGCTTAAACGCCTTGTACTCTTTGCGAATCATGACGATATCGCAAGCGAACTCGATAAGATGAGGTTGTGTTTCATAAATGAGGTCTTCCAGCTCAACAGACTTATTTATAGCTCCAGAGAGGAGATTGAGAATAACCCGCTTGCTGGGAAAACGCTTGCCAGCCCCAGCCAGCCCAAGAGAATTGCGGAGCAGGTTAATAATGCCCTCGGCATCGCCCCGATCAATAATGGTGAATCCGCTGCCAAAACCCAGATGATGGCCATATCTGCGCAGCAGCATATTGGCGGTGGCGTGAAAGGTGCCGCCCACGACCCGACTGCAGGACTGGCCTGAAATGCGGGCGGCCCGATGCAGCATTTCCTGGGCAGATCGGCGGGTAAAGGTAAGCAGGAGGATAGATTCCGGGGGCACACCTTGATCCAGCAGCCAGGCCATACGATGCACCAAGGTTCTGGTCTTCCCGCTACCAGCTCCGGCGATTACCAGCACGGGTCCGTCCCCGTGGGTGACAGCCTTATACTGGGATGGATTCAGGGTTTCCAAATTCACGGCACCCTGCCCTTCCTGCTTTTCCGAATTTCCTGAACTCTCCGGTTTTGCCGGATGAGTAAAAAATATATTCTGTTTGTTCTGTTCCATAGGCCGTTTTTTACCATAACACCCCGATCACCGCAATGAATGTTGACAGCCCTTGCGTCTCAGATTAAATTTCTCTGGAGATCTCTATAAATCGATAGGTATATTGCACGGGCTTTGCCTGCGGAACCGACAGAATACTCTGCCCGGTGTCTCTCTCCACCTGCGCTGCCCCTGCCGTTGCCTGCGAACTACCCAAAAACAGCAAAAAGAAGCGAAGAAGAAGCTATGAATTCCATGAATGACGTGTTTACAAATGAAGTCCTCCAGGAACTTTTCCCGGCGCAACGGGCTGATGATTTTTTCGAAGCCCTGTTCGGTGATGCAAACGAAGGTGCCTATGATATCTCCCTGAGCTTTCAAGGGCATGATGAGCAGAGTAATTCCCTGCATTTCAATCTGGACCTGCACGAGCGACCGGGCCGCTGTCTGGCCTGTAACTTGACCAGCGGTTTGCCCGATGTCTTTTCCCGCCATAAAGTGATCAATATAGAAGGACTGGTCACAGATGTGGAAAAAAAGCTGGATGGCAAGGCAAAATGTGGGGCCTGGAAATTGGGCAGGACCCAGCAGCCGAAAAAAAGTCTGCATTCCATTCCGTTGCAGATTGATTTGTCCTGAGCAGTCTGAAGCAGTCTAAAAATAAATCCCGCTGACTGCCCGCAGCACTGTCTGTACGGTTCAGCCTGCGAACAGGGGTGATCACAAGGATCGCCCCTGTTATTCCCCGCCCAATCCGCATCCCAAACTCTCTACTCCGGGCATGCTACGCAAGGACAATATTATGCAAAAAAAGAAAATCTCCCTGCATCTTCTTTTTAGTGTTTTCTTTTGTATACCCTTTGTCATATCGTTTACTTCAATTTTTGCTGTCTTTGCTGTCAGCAAGGCAGAGGCCCAACCAAGGGGCGCTGCCCCGGTCCTCTCTTTTGGCACAGGAGCGGTTTGGTCAACGTCAACCTATCAAGGCGCGGACAACAATGTCATCGCGATTCCTTTGATCATGTTTTCCGGGGAACAATTTTTCATCAGAGGAACCGGAGCAGGCATGCATATCTACAAGGATGAACGCCTCTCTGTCGATCTGTTGGGCAAATACAGGTTTGAGGCATACGAGGAAGGAGACAGCCCATCCTTAGTCGGGATTAAGGACAGGAACGGTACGGTGGAAGCTGGCTTGGCAGCCCAGTGGCGTCTTGAGCAGGCTGTGCTTTCCTGCCAATTTTTTACGGATTTACTCAATGAACACGGTGGGCAGGAGATCAATCTCAGAATCAAGAAACCTTTTCGCTGGCGCATGTTTTTTGTTGCGCCGTATCTCGGGGTTTCTCTGCACAGTGACTCATTCTCAAACTATTATTACGGGGTTGATGCCTCAGAGGCCATTACTGGACGACCGGAATACGATCTTGGCTGGACCGCCAATTGGCAGGCGGGCATGGCGCTTCGGGTCGGCCTGACCCAACAAATCATGCTCAATACTCTCTTCGGGTTAGAAATCCTTGATCAGGAAATTGCTGATAGCCCCATTGTGGATCAGGACATGCGATTCTTCGGTATGGTGGGAATTGCCCTTGGGTTTTAGAGGCTTTCTTTTAAAGAGCCGGAAAGTTTTATCCATGAGATGCTCATTTTTACCCGTTTTCATCATTTGGCGAAAGCGAAGGCATTGTCTTAAGTAATTATCTTAAGGATATCATATGAAAAACAAATGGCATCTTCTTTTACTAATATTTACTTGGTGCAGTATGACATCGTCTAAAGTCCTTGCAGAAGACATATTCACTATGCAAAAAATCACCCTCTACAACCAGATGGACATTTTTTCATATCGTTGTTCACCAGATGTTGATTCATGGAAGGACTTTGTTCAGCAAGTCAAAGAAAAGGCAGCGGGATTATGGGTCGGCACTTCAAGAAAAAAAAGTGAAAACGGCTTAATAGCTGTCGCTATTATACCAGAAAAAAAAATGAAACTTTGGTTGGATATTGAGGGTTCATTTCGCGCAAACCTTACGGAATCACTCACTCGAAAACTTAAGGATGTTAAGATACCATTGGTTCAAGAAGGGCCAATTGCCTTTAGTATACATTTCTCACTGCATGGAGATTCAACCTCACAGAAAGATGGTAAAATAATACTCCCTGAAAGCTGGCTCAAGGCAGCAAAAAAGCAGGCCCGACCGGTGCTGATTCCCGATGAAATTTTACCCTTGGTATGGGACGAAGCTGCAAAACCAATTACAGAACCCCCCTATATACCTGAAGGGTACATTTTACAGGTTCTTGAGCCTTTTGGTGGAACCATCATCCGGCCCCAGGAGTGGTTTTACACTGAGAGTCATCGCCCACAACATTATACATGGAAAGTGACCAAGGAAGATGCAAAATTGGGACCGTATGAGACTGGGGTTATGATTCAAGCTTTGCTGGGAATCAAGGAGCATACAGGAAAGACCCCAAAACAATTTGTTTTGTCGTTTATAGAGGAAAAAAAGAAAAACGCAAAAATACTCAGTGAATCTTCCGAAAGAAACGTGGGTTTATTTACAAGAGTTTGCCTTGAGACAGAAGAGGAAATCAAAGCTGGAACCATATCTCAACAACACCATATTATGTACTCTCTCTTTTGGGAAGACAAGATGGATATCGTAGCAATATCCATCGCTGGCACGCCGGTCGATTTATACGAAAAAAACAAAAAAATACTTAACAGTATGAATTCATTTGAACTAATCGACATGAAACGTTTTTCAAGCTCAGAAAAACAAACAAAACAACAATAAAACGCAACAGCGGTCTGGAAAATAAAATCAATCCTGCAAGGAGAACACATAAGTTATGATCACCGGAGAACTCAAATCCAAGGTGGACAGCATCTGGGACACCATGTGGTCCGGCGGCATATCCAACCCGCTCACGGTTATTGAGCAGCTGACCTACCTGCTTTTTATCAAACGCCTGGATGAGCTGCACACCCTGGCCGAGAACAAGGCCAATCGCCTGAACAGGCCAGTTGAACAGCCGATCTTCCACCCGGATCAGGATCACCTGCGCTGGTCCCGCTTTAAAGATGAGGCCCCGGAGCAGATGTTCCTTACGGTCAAGGATCAGGTTTTCCCTTTTATCAAAACGTTGGGAAACAGCGAGAAGGAGCAGGAAGGTACAAAAGAAAACACAAAGGAAGAAGCAACAACACCCCTCTTTCAGGTTGCCGAAGGAGCTGTTGCGTATAAACACGAGGGAAGCAAGGACCCGGTGGTGGAGAAAAAGCAGCAAAAAGACTCCACCTATTCTCACCACATGAAAGATGCCCTGTTCATGATTCCTGCCCCGAAAGTGCTGACCAATGTGGTGGATCAGCTGAGCAGCATCGAGATGGCGGACAAGGACACCAAGGGCGATCTTTACGAGTACATGCTGGGCAAGATCGCCTCGGCAGGCCAGAACGGCCAGTTCCGGACTCCGCGCCATATCATCGGCCTGATGGTGGATATGACCGCACCCACGCCCAACGACGTAATCTGCGACCCGGCCTGCGGTACGGCAGGTTTTCTGATCGCGGCCTCGGAACACCTCCAGGAGCATCATAGCGCGGAGATCTATAAGGATAAGGAGAGCCGACAACGCTTTAATCAGGCCACCTTTCACGGCTATGATTTCGACGCCACCATGCTCCGCATCGGCAGCATGAATATGCTTTTGCACGGGGTGGAAAACCCGGACATCCGCTACAAGGATTCGCTGGCCCAGGCTGATCAGATGGACGTGGAAAAATACTCCCTGCTCCTGGCCAATCCGCCCTTTGCAGGCAGCCTTGATTACGAGTCCATTGCCAAGGATCTGCAACAGGTGGTCAAGACCAAGAAGACCGAGCTGCTCTTTCTCGCTCTTTTTCTTCGCCTGCTACGGACCGGCGGTCGAGCTGCGGTCATTGTGCCGGACGGCGTCCTGTTCGGATCAAGCAAGGCCCATAAGGCGCTGCGCAAAATCCTGGTTGAGGAGCAGAAGCTGGACGCGATTATCTCCATGCCCTCGGGCGTGTTCAAGCCCTATGCCGGGGTTTCCACGGCCATCCTCTTTT
>MTKO01000097.1 GCA_004028505.1 Candidatus Electrothrix aarhusensis | reverse complement strand
CATGATAGGCCGCAATGGGCAGGTCGAACTCATCACGCAGGCGACTGATAATATCCAGATAAGCCACCGCTGGCTTGACCATCAGGATGTCTGCACCTTCATCTACATCCAGGGTAGCTTCCCGCAGGGCCTCGCGGGTGTTGGCCGGGTCCATCTGATAGCTGCGTCGGTCGCCGAACTGAGGCGCACAGTCGGCAGCATCCCGGAACGGGCCGTAAAAGGCCGAGGCATACTTCACTGCGTAAGACATGATAGGTATGTTGTGAAAATCGTTTTCATCCAAGCTGTTACGGATCTCGCTCACCCGTCCGTCCATCATATCCGAAGGCGCAACCATGTCCGCGCCAGCCTTGGCGTGGGACAGGGCTGTCCGGGCCAGCAGCTCCAGAGTGGTGTCGTTATCCACCTCATTTCCTTTCAGGCAGCCGCAATGGCCGTGATCCGTGTACTCGCAAAGGCAGACATCGGTGATTACAGTCAGGTCCGGGGCCGTGTTTTTCAGCTCCTTAATCGCCTGCTGGACAATACCGTTCTGGGCATGGGAACCAGAGCCCATCGCGTCTTTTTTCTCGGGCAGGCCGAACAGAATTACTGAGCGCACACCCACTTCCAGGCAGGATTGCGCTTCTTTTTTGAGCTGATCCACGGAAATGCGGAAGACACCGGGCATGGAAGAAACCTCTTCCCGCTTGCCCTTGCCCGGCATGACAAAGAGCGGGTAGACCAGCTGTTCCGGCGCAAGATGGGTTTCACGAATCATAGCGCGAAAGTTTTCATTTTGTCGCATACGGCGGGGACGATATTCAGGAAAGACCATGTCTCTTCTCCTCTATTATTCTAGGATATTTTTTTATATGAAATTTCAACAGGGTTAGGGATGGTGTTTGACGCAGAACGGTAGGGGCAGGCCCCTGTGTCTGCCCGTTATATACCGGACAGGACGTTCCGGGCGAACACAGGGGTTCGCCCCTACGATCAAACTTTGATTCCCAATGCCTTGACCTTTTTGTGTAAATGGCTCCGCTCCATCCCGATATTTTCAGCGGTTCTGGAAACATTGCCCTCATTTTCTTCAAGTTTTTTCTTGAGATAATCGTGTTCAAACTGCTTGCGTGCATCTTTGAAAGCAAGATGACTGTATCCTGCCTCAAAACTGCCGGTCAGCGGTTGAAAAGCACCGGGGTTAAGAAAGATAGCCACATCCTTGGCCGTAATAAGCTCCCCCGGAATCATGATCATCAGTCGCTCCACCATATTGCGCAGCTCTCGGATATTGCCGGGCCAGGGATGCTGAATGAGCATGCTCAGGGCATCACCGGCAAAGCGTTTTTCGCCAAGCCCCTTGGCCCGAAATTGTTCCAGAAAGCTCGCCACCAAGGTTGGAATATCTTCCAGGCGCTCTTTCAGGTCAGGGAGCTGAATGGGCACCACGTTGAGCCGATAAAAGAGATCTGCGCGAAAATTGCCCTCTTCAATCTCCTGCTCTAAATTCTTATTAGTAGCTGCCAGAATCCGCACATCCACCTCAATGGTTTTAGCACCGCCAACCCGTTCAAACTTCCTCTCCTGGAGGATGCGCAGAACTTTTGCCTGGCTCTTCAGGCTCATATCCCCGATTTCATCGAGAAAAAGGGTGGAGCCGTTCGCCTGATCGAATTTACCTTTCTTGGCCTTATCCGCCCCGGTAAAGGCCCCTTGTTCATAGCCGAAGAGCTCTGATTCGATCAGTTCTTCGGGGATGGCCGCGCAATTAACCTCGACCATAGGGCTCTCTGACCGGTCTGATTGACTGTGAATTGCTTGGGCAACCAGCTCCTTGCCTGTGCCGTGCCCGCCGAGGATGAGCACCGAGGCATCTGTGGGGGCTACCCGCTCAATTTGTAGGCGGAGATGATTGACAACCGCTGAATCACCAATAATGGCTGAGGTTGATCCGGTAGGCTTGGACTCCCGCAACAGTTTATTTTCCCGCTCAAGCCGGGCAACACGTAAACCCTGATTAATGGCAAGGATTATCTTGTCATAAGAGAGTGGTTTCTCGATAAAATCAAAGGCACCGATCCGGGTTGCCTGGACAGCGGTCTCAATGGTGCCATGCCCGGAAATCATAATAACCGGCACATCGTTACCGTCCTGTTTGATTTTTTCCAGGGCTGCTATGCCGTCCATACCCGGCAGCCAGATGTCCAGCAGCACCAGATGGACATCCTGTTCCGCAAGGATGGTCAGGCCTTCTTCCGCAGAAGGGGCACTGAGGGGTTGAAAGCCCTCGTCGCTTAAAATACCGGACAGGACTTCTCGGATAGGAGCTTCGTCGTCGATTATCAGAATAGTTGATGACATGTTGGCTGGTTACTTTTGTAATTCAGGCGGTTCAGTAAGGCTGCTTGTTATTTTTCCAAGATGGAAGGGCAGCTCAATCGTAAAGACCGTACCAGAGGGTACATTATCATGCACTTTAATCACACCGTTATGCTCGGTAATAATGGTGTTGGCAATGGCAAGTCCCAGCCCGGTTCCAGATTTGCGGGTTGAGAAATAGGGCTCAAACAGGCGTTGCCTGACTTGATCAGACATGCCCGGACCGTCATCACAGATAATAATTCTCACAGTATCATCATCTTCCTGGAGGCGTATTTCGGTCAAAACCGAACCGCCGTGGGCAAGAACACTTACCGCGTTGTCCAGCAGATTGATCAGCACCCGCTTAATCTGTACTGGATCAAAGGCGAACTGAGGAACTTCATCATATTGCAAGGGAAAGCTGATATGTTTATGGCCTTCACGATACAGCACCAGGGTGTCAGCGGCAATAGCGATAATATTTGCTTGCTGTTTTTTGACGCGCGGCATACGGGCAAAATCAGAAAATTCAGTGACCAATCGTTTAATCTCATCCACCTGGCTGATGATGGTGCCAGTGCATTGCTCAAAGATTTCCCTGTCATTCTCTATGGTTGTCAGGTAGCGTTTGCGGAGACGTTGGGCCGAAAGCTGGATAGGGGTCAGGGGATTTTTGATTTCATGGGCTATCCTGCGGGCGACCTCCTGCCAGGCCGCTAGGCGCTGCGCTTTTTCCAGTTTGGTCAGGTTGTCAAAGACAATAACATAGCCGATGGGCCGCTCTTGTTCATCAATCAGCCGGGTTATATTTACCAGCAGAGAGTAGGTTTCGCCTTTACGCACAGTGAGATTGAGATGCCGTTCAATGGAGCGTTTACCGGATTTCAGAAGATCAGTAAAAAAACTTTCAATAACAGATACATGGGAAAGGGGTAGAGCCTTGTGAAAATCTTTATGGAGAAAATTTTCCGTATCTATCTTGAGCAGCTTCTCTGCAAAGGGGTTAATGGTGGTGACTTCATTATGTTCATTAATAGCAATAACCCCTGCGGCAACATTTTTCAGGATAGTCTCAAGATATCGCCTGCGTTGCTCTGAGATCAGGTTGGATTTCTGGAGGGCCTTATGGGTCTCTGCCAGTTCTCTGTTGCTTTTCAGGAGGTCTGAGGTCATAGAGTTGAAGGAGTCAACCAGTAGCCCCATCTCGTCATCCGATTCTTTTTCAATGGTAAAATCGAGATCACCGCCTGCAACCCGCTGGGTTCCCTCTGCCAGCTTATTAATGGACGCAGTCATAGAACGGGCAATAAAGAAACCAAACCAGATAGCACCGAACAGGATGAGCAGGGTGATAATCAGCAGCATAATGATCATGCTCAACTTGATCGGAGCCTTGAGCATAACAAGCTGTTTGTAATCGGTGATTCCTTTAGAAACTGACTGCATGAGTGCAAGCTTTTCTGCCGGGATCAGCAGGGTAGTGACAAGAAAGGCTTTGTGTTCCTCATTTGTTTGGATCGGTACGATGGCTTGGATCAATTCGCCAGCCGGAACTTGACGAGTTATAATCTCCGGCTCCTTGCTGTTAGCCGCCTTACGAAGCGCCTCACTGGGAATTTCGGGAAGTGAAATTGTTGCCAGACGCTCACCTTTTGCAGAGATTGCTAAGCCTAACTGGGGATTTATTAAGGACAAGGCGTCCGGCGCACCAAGCGGAACAATGGAAAGCGTTTTATTAAAAAGTTGCTGCAAGTTTATGTTGTCATGCATGCTCACATCGCCCTTTTCCAGCAGTCTCCCTATATGGCTGCCCATATTTGCAGCCCGATTTTCTGTTTCATGAAACATGTTTCGGGCAAGAGTAAGGGAGGACTGGAGGGATTCCTCCACATTGCTGTTAAACCAATATTCCATTGCAGTGGAGACTGAACCTAGGGAAACCAGGAACAAGATAATCGTGGGGATCATGGACAGGGAGACAAAGGCGATGACAAGTCTCGTCCGAAGGTGTGATCCGAGGATTTTGTTTCTTCGTTCAAAGACCAGTTCCACCAGATTGCGTAAGATCAGGTAGAGCATGAGCAGGATCAGCAGGCCGTTAATATTGATAAGGGCAAAAATCAGGACCGTGCTGGAGAGGGGCAGGTTGAGCTCTCCACTGAGCAGATTGCGCTGGGTATAGACAATGAGAGGGATGAGGAGCATACAGAAAACAATAACATAGCGAGTTAGTCGTTGTTTTTGTTTGCGCTGTTTTGGGGTAAGCATCAAAGATAATTCACAAGCGTTTATAGCTGTTTATAACTGTTTGTAACGCCGGTTATCAGTGCGTCGGAGGGGGGCCAGATTAATAGTTGAACTCGACGATACGCCAGTCTGTTTCAAAATTCCAAAGTGAGGTAAAGGGAATAATTGAGTGGATGCCAAGTGGAAAGGTATTTTCAACCAGAGTGGCCTTGATTTTCAGGGAATACGGAGAGCCGACCTGCAATTCGTTGAGGGGGTAGAGCTGAAGTCCGTTGAGGTCAGCCATCATCTGTTTGGCTTCCTCCAGAGATCTGGTTACCTCTGGCCGGTCTTTCTCAGCAAAAGCAACCTGGTACTCTTCTTTTAACGTGTCGTAGCTCAGAGTATGGTTGATTTTATGCTCAATAAGTTCGGAATCAAACCAGTTGTTACGTATTTTTTTGAGACGAATATCAAATCGGAAGGTGAGTGGGATTCCGTTGCGCACGCCCTCAAGCATTTCATCGGTAAAACAATGTCTCACCGTCGCAAAAAGCAGCAAGTGGCCATTTGTGACGCTAATCACTATTTCATCTATAAGAGGTTCCTGCTCGGCCTGAGAAGCAGAAAAGGCCGGGAGGGGAAAAAACAGGCTGGCGACGAGCAATGAACAGGCAACCTGTAGCGGTATCTGTAAAAAAATGTACAAAATTATTTTGAGCATTATTCTGACCGGGGAACAACTATATGCCGAACGGCGAAGAGCGTAAAATGTATATTTTCATCATCTAAACTGCCAAGAATACATCATCGTACCGCTATTGTCCACGCATTGTAATTGTTTCTCCTCGACTGAGGATGTTCGCAAAATAATCCATATCGCCAAGCTGCAACCTTCGCCTCAAACTCGGCGCTGAAATTTTGTCTTGACACCTTGTGGTAAAATAATTATTAATTGTGCATATGTTCAAAAACAATGCTCAATGCGGTTCGGCACCAATTCGCCGCTTGTAATGTTTTTTTTTGCAACCTATTTAATTTTTTATTATTTATTATAAATAAACAGGAGAAATAATTTATGACCTCTTCACTTGTAGTTGCAATCCCGTCAAATAATCCGGGCGGCCTTGAAGCGGGAATTTCCGAACATTTTGGTCATTGTGATCTTTTCACTCTGATCAAAATACAGGAAGGCAAAGTGGCCTCCGTAGAAACCGTGTCCAACGTGGAACATGCGGAGGGCGGTTGTATGGCACCTGTACAGTTGTTGAAAGATCAAGGGGCGCAGGCAATTGTTGTCGGCGGTATCGGTGGCCGTCCCTTGCAAATGTTCTCTGAAGTCAGCATTGACGTGTATTATAGGGCCAAGGGTGGCCTGAACAATGTGCAGGCCGCAGTCAACGGTATGATTGATGGAAAATTTCCGATAATGCACAGTGATCAAGCATGCGGCGGTCATTGATAGACAGCTGATTTTTCTTTTTCCGAGACATTTTTTATGATAGGTTGCGAGGAGAAAAAATAGAGTACGCCATATTTTATTCCCTCTCAACCTTTTCAAACTGGCAATATTATGTCACCACGTCCCAGAAAAAAACGATGCTGTGAAGGCAATTTCTGTGGTCAAGCCTTTAAACCGTCAGGTGTCCCTCTCCACAATTTACAACAAATTATTTTTCAACGTGACGAGTTAGAAGCGATTAAACTCTGCGATTTTGAAGGATTGACCCAGGAACAAGCTGGAGATCGCATGGGCGTATCACGCGGAACCATCCAGCGCCTGCTCACCGGCGCACGCAAAAAAGTTGCTGAAGCCTTGGTCATCGGCGCGGCCTTGGTTTTTTCTGAACACGCCTGACCGCCTCTCCCCCTCCTTTTACCTCACCTGAAATCTTCGCATCCGTATATTCATCAGGATGCCGATGGCCACCAGAGTGGTCATTAAAGAGGAACCGCCGTAGCTGAACAGAGGCAGTGGAATCCCAACTACCGGCAGCATCCCTGTTATCATAAAGAGATTAATCACTGTCTGCCAAAAAATAAGCATCACCAAACCAAAGGCGAGATAAACGCCGAATTTATCTCTGGCTGTTAAAGCAATGTTGATTCCCCAGAACAGCATGAAGAAAAAGCAGACCAGGAAGAATAAGGACCCGAAAAAACCCAGTTCCTCGCACCATACGGCAAAGGCAAAATCTGTGTGTCGTTCCGGCAAAAAGTTCAGATGCCCCTGAGTTCCCTCCATGAATCCTTTACCAAATCCTTGCCCACTGCCTACCGCTATTTTAGACTGCTTAATCTGGTACCCATGATTCATGGGATCACTTTCTGGATTGAGAAAGGTCTCGATGCGCCTCCGTTGATAGTCTTTGAGCCCGTAGAGCCAGCCCAGCACGGCACATCCCATTCCGGTACTTCCCAGCAGCGTTATGGTTGACCACCTCAAATGAGCAAATAAGGTCATGGAGACAAAGAGGATTGCCAGCATGAGCGCTGTTCCCAAATCTGGTTGTATCAGGATCAGGGTGAAAGGAACAGCCGTGATGATAGCTGGTCGGATAATATCGCGCAGTCTATACCCGTTTTCTACATACTCGTTACTGGAATAGGAACTGGCGAGCACCAGCACGAGGACAAGTTTGGCCGGTTCCGAGGGCTGAAGATGAAAGAACCCGAGATTGATCCAGCGCTGGGTTCCGGCAATAGAATCAACAAAGAGATTTGTGTACAGTAAAAGAAGACAGATTGCCCCGTAGCCGACATAGGAGAGCATTTCAAGCTCACTGTAATCAATGCTGATAAGGAGCAGAATGAAGGCATAGCCGAAGAGAAAAAAATAGAGCTGTTTAAAAAAAATCGGGGAAGGGGAGGGGCCTCCGTTCCATGTCGCGCTGAACAGGCTGGCAAGAGACATGGTTGAGATAAGAAGAAGGAGGACTACCATAACCCAATCAAAATTATGAACAAGTCGTCTATCGAATCGAAGCATGGGTTCGCTTAATGTAGAGGTTCAATGTATAGATTCAGATGAACGACCGGCATCGGCAACCTCATTATGAAAGAGCACCACGGAGCTTGTTTCCTCAGGGTTTTTCCCACGTCGGCCGAAATATTTTTCCAACACAGCTTTGGCAATAGGAGCTGCCACTGAACCGCCGTGCAAGCCATGTTCAACCAGAACGGTAACAGCTATCTCTGGTCGTTCCGCAGGCGCAAAACAGGTAAACCAGGCATGATCGCGGTATTTATAGGGGATATCTTCCTCTTTTAAATGCTTATACTGCTTCAGCCGGACCACCTGGGCTGTCCCGGTCTTGCCTGCAACGGTGATATTTTCCATTTTGGCTCGACGGGCTGTTCCGCGTCGACCGTTTACCGCCTCTATCAGGCCTTCTTTAATAATCTTCAAGTTACTTCCCTGATCATCAAAACGATCCAGGACCGTTGGATGAAATTGCTCTATGATATGACCGTCAGGGTCCTTGACGGTTTCGATCATTCCAGGTTTATACAAGGTTCCTCCGTTAGCAACTGTTGCGGTCATCAAGGCCAGCTGGAGGGGGGTGACGAGGTTGAATCCTTGGCCGATGGCGATAGACAGGGTTTCGCCTTCTTGCCACGCTCTTTTATACCTTTTCATCTTCCAGTCCGAGGTCGGAATAAGTCCGCTTTTTTCATGTTCCATTTCCACTCCGGTTTTTCTCCCCAACCCCAGTCGAGTTGCATAACCAGCTATTCTGTTCACCCCGAGCCGTTGCCCAACCTGATAGAAATAGACATCACAGGATTCGGATAAAGCGTGTTTCAAATTCACAGCCCCGTGGCCGGTCTTTTTCCAACAACGATAGGTTCGATTACCAAAACGATAATGCCCTGGGCAATAGATAGAACTTTCCGGGGTTATCACTCCTTCTGCCAGACCAGCTATTGCTGTAACTATTTTATAGGTTGAAGCAGGCGGGTACTGGCCCTGAACAATTTTATTAATCAAGGGGTGGTGCGGGTTGGTCAGCATATCTTTCCAGTTTTTTACAGAGATACCGCCGAGAAATTTATCCAGCTCCAGCACAGGGGAGCTGGCCACCATCAGGAGACGTCCGGTATTTACTTCAATAGCGACGACAGCACCCGATTTATCGTCTTTCATCATCAATTCTTCAGCAACTCGCTGAAGATCAACATCAATGGTAAGCTGTACATCGTTTCCAGGCAGAGGCTCTAATCCTTTCAGATTGCGTTGTTCAAAACCCAGGGCATTCACTTCCATGTAGTGACGACCTTTTTCTCCCCGGAGATCTTTTTCCCGTAATTTTTCAAGCCCCATCTTGCCGATCATGTCGCCGGACCTATAGCCCTCAGAATCTATTGAGGAAAGCTCTTTCGGATTTATTTCACCGAGATAACCAATGACATGAGAGGCCAGATTGCCGTAATGATATACTCTTTGCGGAACAACCTCTATTTTAATTCCTGGAAGCTCCATTCTGTTATTTTCAATATAAGCGACCTGATCCCAACTGAGCTCTTCTGCGAGACGGATAGGTACATGGCCAGGCGTGCCGACCATCTTGCGTGTTCTGGCCAAGAGCTCAGATATCTCTATATCGAGAATTGAAGCTGTTTTTTTGATCAAGGCATCATCAACGCGGTTTTTTTCTCGTACCCATACCACGTTGAACGAAGGGCGATTGGTGACAATCTCTCGCCCTTTTCGATCCAAAATATTGCCACGGGGGGCTGCAATTTCAAGGTAGCGTACCCGGTTGTTTTTTGCCATTTTTGTATACTCCTCTCCCCGTTGGATTTGGAGATACCAGAGCCTCGTGATAAGAATGACAAAAAAGAACACGAGGACGACAGAGGAGTACATGGCCCGGCGACGATAAAAATCGAGCTCTCCGTCGTTAATATGGGTGATTCGAGGGGTGGTGACATCACGAGGCCATCCGCTGATATCCTGATCAGGCGGTCTTTTTCGGTTCTGTTTTCTGAAGTTTTTCATAATCGTTTCCTAATCCTGGCGAAATTGATTTCCGGGCAGGGAACGGGTAAGGCGTGCGGAAGAAGTTTTGCCTCTAAGCCTCTTGTCAATAAATGTAAAGAAACGAAAGAGGGGAAAGGAAAAAAGGTAGATTAAAAAAACTCGGAGCAGGATAGGAAACCATTCCCAGCCTGCAATAACCTGGGGCTGAAAAAAATCAAGGATCAAAAGGAGCACCCAATTGACAACAAGGTAGCTGAGTGCAACCAAAGGGAGCTGATAGAGTGACTTACGGATCGGCATCTTTGCAACCATGAATTTGAGCAAGAAATAGCCGAGGTAACAAAGCGTCGGGTATATGCCAATAATCGTCCCAGAATAGATATCAAGAACCATGCTGATCGGTAAAAGCACCACAATACCACGAAGGAAAGTGAAATTATACGCAAGGTAGCCGACGAGGATATAGTATAAATCAGGAGATGCAATCCACAAGGGGGACGGCATAAAAAACGTGGTCTGAATAACTACAAGCAAGAGACCTACGGCTATGAATGAAAGAGTCAGCATGGGGTGGCCAAGGGCTTAGGTGACTAGGGGATCGGCGAGTAGAAGCTGTAGGAAAAGATGATCCGACAGGACAGAGGCAAAATAGGAGGGATTTGTTAGTCGAACATTTTTTTTTCTCGTTCAATAACCAGCAAATTTTCCAAGGTTCTAAAATCGACAGCAGGAACTACTTCGATCTCAAGAAACATGCCTCGTCTATTTCTGGTAACCTTCGACACGATACCAACTGGAAGCCCGGTGGGAAACATGCCGCCATATCCAGCTGTGACGACACGGTCTCCTACAAAAACCTCTGCCGTTTTAAGGATATATTCCAAGAGATACATGTTTTTTCCAGTTCCTTTCAGGATGCCTCGTATCCTTGAATCCTGCAAGAGAACATCAATTGCGCTGGACGGTGCAATAGCAAGCAGTACTTTGGAGTAATCGCTTGATGAGGCGTAGACTTGGCCAACAATCCCCTCACCGGTGACAACAGGCATGCCCTTGTCTACTCCGTCACTGCCCCCCCGATCAATAATAACACTTCGGAACCAAAGCGAAGGGTCTTTTCCGATAATCTGCGCGGTTATGGTTGGTTGATTGGAAGATTCCTTAAAATCAAGCAATTTTCTCAAGCGAGCATTAAGAGCCACTGCGCCTCGATTGGCGTAGGCTGTTGTCCGGCACTCCTGCAACTCTTTCCACAGCCGTTCTTTTTCTTCACGAATTGTGAGAAGATCAATGTATTTTCTTTTCACAGAATGGACAGAGCCACTTATTTGGGCCACTGCCTTTTGCAGAGGACCGGCTCCTTCAAGGATTACTTTATGGACCGGCCCGAACTGTTGATCACCCAAGATAATAATGAGCAGAATCACAGCAAAGGTGGCAACTGTCCCTATAAACAGAACAAAACGAAATGTTTTTATACTGCCTTTGCCTTGCCTGCGGCTATTTTTTTTCATCTGATGGAAAATAAATCAACGAAAGGGAACGCAGCCCAGGAAAAGAGCCCGACATCACGGTTAATCTATAGCTATTTCCTTCAAGATATCAAAGTTATCAAGAGCCTTTCCTGAACCGAGTACGACAGATGACAGTGGATCATCGGCAACAATAATGGGCATACCGGTTTCATTAGTCAGAAGTTTGTCGAGGTTCTTCAATAAGGCTCCTCCTCCGGTCAGCACAATCCCTTGATCAACGATGTCTGCGGATAATTCCGGTGGTGTAACTTCAAGGGCTAAGCGGACAGCATCGACGATCACGTCGACCTGTTCAGCTATGGCCGACTGAATTTCTTCAGAAGTAATGGTAATAGTTTTTGGAACGCCTGAGACCAGATCCCGTCCTTTAATCTCCATAGTTTCATATGGTTCTACCGGCAGTACGTTACCGATAGTGGTCTTTATCGTCTCGGCAGTTCGTTCACCGATGGCAAGGTTATGTTTGCGCTTGATGTATTGTAGAATAGAAGCGTCCATTTTATCCCCAGCAACCCGGACTGATTTTGCATAAACAATACCGGCCAAGGATATAACCGCTACTTCTGTGGTACCGCCACCGACATCTATAATCATGTTGGCGGTGGGTTCGGTAATGGGCAAATCAGCTCCTATGGCAGCGGCCATCGGCTCTTCAATTAAGTAGACTTCGCGGGCACCTGCGGATTCAGCAGATTCCCGGACAGCTCGTTTCTCAACCTGAGTGATTCCTGATGGGACAGAAATGATAATCCGAGGATGAACAAGGGTGCGACGATTGTGTACCTTGTTGATAAAATAGCGTAGCATTGCCTCGGTGACTTCAAAATCGGCAATGACGCCGTCTTTCATAGGCCGGATCGCGGAAATATTACCCGGTGTTTTACCGAGCATTTCCTTGGCTTCGCTGCCCACAGCAAGCACTCTAGCACCGCGAGAATCTTGGCGTACAGCCACAACTGACGGCTCTCTCAGGACAATTCCTTTGCCCTTGACGTATAAAACCGTATTTGCGGTGCCCAAATCAACAGCAAGGTCGTTGGACATCCAGCCAAAAAGAAAATTAAACGGAGAAAACATCCGGTATCACCTTTACAAAATTCATTTTTAATACACTGCTAAATCTACAAGTTGATAAAGACCTAGGGCGAGAAAAACGTATTATTTCCACTAAGGAGTAATCTTGCTCCACCCTTGTCTGAGCCGATTATATATAAAGTTTATGCTACCAGTTAAGGCGGGGATTAGCAATCTTATTAGGCCTGTTATTTGGAAAAAAATAAAAATGATTTTCTGCGAATTTTGCATAATGTTCTCCTTGACAGGATGGCGCAGAGCATGGTAAAAGCTGCTGTCAGAAAAGCAAGGGGCTATAGCTCAGCTGGGAGAGCGCTTGAATGGCATTCAAGAGGTCAGCGGTTCGATCCCGCTTAGCTCCACCAAGATATAAAAGGCGGTTACGATTTATTCGTAACGCCTTTTTTGTTTCAATTTCCTGATGTTTCAGACCGTTATAGCCTCTGTTTTTCTTTTGCCCTGATCCTGATTCAGTGGCCGAGCAATAGCTCGAAAAAGTTCCATACAGAATCCGCAGGAGCTACAATGGTTGTCGCAAACAGAGAGCATGTTGGCAAAGTCAAAGGAAAGGGCCGAATTCTCAATATAGAGCTGATCGCCTAACCAGTTCATGGAATCAAGCAGCTCTAAAAGGTTGCCGTCGTGGCTTTTTGCTACGTAAGCAGAAACAGTCTTTTTGAGGAAGTCAAGACCTTGGGCTCGACCGGAAAGGAGGATGAGATCCGCCTGCCCGAGATAGGAGTCAACATCCTCTGGACGGATAAACGGAGATTGAAGGAGGCGATACGGCTGCTTGTCCAGTAGCTGTCGGCAACCGAACTTCTCATTGATACGAGAACTGTTGTCGTCTCCTTCATGGTTACCGAGAGCGATATAGGCGTCATGGGAGTTTCTGTACGGACAAAAGGGCAGGCAGCCTTCGTTGGCCAGCAGTTCTATCTTGATCTCTGGATATCCTTGGCGACACCAATTGACTGTATCAGTCAGTTTTTCAAAATCTCGATTAAGCGAGCGGTCTAAAGTGAGCTTGCTTGGCAACTGGAAGTTTGTTTCACCTATGTAATCGAGATGAGAGCTGATCTTTGCCTGGGAATCGAGCATGGTGTTGGTGCCAGGAATGGCTTCTAGGGATTTGGCCAGTCCAGGGGCCTCGATAGACAGTGATTGCAGGAGAAATTGGTCACAGTAAATAATACCTTTGACCACACCCGCATTTACGCATTTGTCAATGCAGTCAATGAGGTGGGTAAGGTGTTCGTTTTTTGTCAGCAGATCAGGGCCGTAAAAGATGCTGTTGAGCAGGAGATATTTATTCTTTACCTTGACTTGTTCCACCATCCGAATGATCGTGTCAAGATTATCGATTGATTTGGGATCAACCCGGTTGTCCAGCCTTTTGGCGCCCATGAGGCTGAAATGGATAGAGTCTATATGGGCGCTGTTGCTATTGATGAAATGTATATAGGCTTCTTCCGGAAGAAAAGGAACATCAAGAAAAGGTGTCATAGTTCTCGTTGTATTATGTTGAGTTATGGGATCTTCGGGTCAAGCCTTTTGCGCAGAACTGCGTTTATTTCCGGGGCCTCCAGTGCTGGAGAGGTTGTCAGGATGATTCTATTTCCCGGATTCGCTCGTTCTTTGGGCTCGCCATCCACTGTTGTCATGGTAACTACTGTACAGGTAATCGGTTTGAGTTCGCGGCCCAGATATTCAATGCTGTCTCCTCTTGTCAGTACATTGCGGGCTTCAATCAGGAGCGGTGTGCTCGCACGCACAATGCCGACTGGACTGTACCGCTGATTTATTCGTATTGTATCATAAAGCATGGCGTCTGATGAAGGAGATTCATGAAAAAAGTTTTCAGTCTGCCCTCTTGTTCCTATCTTGTTCATTTCATTTCTAAAGGGATCTGGAAGGGTGATTTGAGTTATCTCAACGCCTCGGTCAATTTTCTCCTGGATAAAATCAAGAGCTGCTCGATAAATTCGAACAGTTGCTCCCACATAGCCCATTGATTTCATTCTTCCTTCGATCTTAATTGTATCCACGCCAACAGCGACTAATTCGGGGAGGCGGCCCAGCAGGCAGAGATCACGGGAGTTAAAAATGTAGGTTCCTCGCTCGTCTTCTTTTACGGGAAAATAAACTCCCGGTCTTTTTTCTTCGACAAGGGCGTAGGAGTATCGGCATGGATGGGCGCAGCTTCCCTGGTTGGCATCGCGTCCAGTCAGGTAGTTTGAGAGCATGCAACGTCCGGAATAGGAGATACAGAGAGCGCCGTGGACAAAGACCTCTAGTTCAGTGTCAGTGCCCTGTCTGATTTCTCGGATTTCCTCTAGGCCCAGCTCACGAGCAAGGTTGATTCGCCGCACGCCCTGAGATGCCCAGAAGCGAACACTGTGCTGTTGGTCACATTGGCCTGGGTAGAAAGATGGACCAGCATGTCCGGGATGGTTTCTTTGCAGAGAAGTAGGATGCCAGGGTCAGCAACGATAAGGCCGTCTGCTCCGGTGTCCTGCAGGCTGCGGAGATGCTCAGTGAATTGTTTGAGATCGCGGTTATGGGCGAAAATATTAACAGTAATATAAACTTTTACCTCGCGTTCATGGGCGTAGGCAACAGCTTTACTGATTTCCTGATCAGTAAAATTGCCAGCACCGGCACGCAGGCTGTAATCGCTGCCGCCTAGGTAAACGGCATCTGCCCCGTAGTGAATGGCTGTGATCAGTTTTTCCATAGTACCTGCCGGAGCGAGCAGTTCCGGGATTTTCAGAGTGGCTCTGCTGTTCATCGTGTTTTCGATCATGAAGCTGCTCCTGCGTTGTTAAGTTGCTGAAAGTAAAAGGTTGGAGAAAAAAAACTTTCTCTGCTTTTTTCATTGTAAGTGAAGAGGAAATAGGGCATAAAATATATTATATTAATTAAATTAAGAAGGAGAACTGGCAAGGTTTGAGTAAGCCGATGATTGCCTACTGAGTTTTTTTTATGTTCTGTTAAAGGGGGAGAGCAGATGTTGGTAAAAAACTACACAAAAACGAAAAAGAAATGCAGGGTGACCTTTAAGTATCCCAATCAGGAGCATGCCGATTCCGCAATGCTGGCTGGTGAGTTTAACGGTTGGTCAACAATCGACACCCCTATGAAGAAGTTGAAGGATGGAACTTTTTCTGTAACGATCTCTCTATTGTCCGGTTATTCTTATGCATTTCGTTACATTCTTGATGGTAATACATGGGTAAATGACCCGGAAGCGGATAAGTATGCGGCGAATGAGCATGGAGAGAGTAACTCTCTTCTTATTTTGTAACTTCCTGCGTTATCCGCACAGTATCAGTAACCAGACAACAGCCCCGTTAAGAAGGGCCAGAAAAACAGCTGCCGATCCTAAATCTTTTGCTCGGCCTGATAACTCATGGTGCTCTGGACCAATGCGGTCAACAACGGCCTCAATCGCCGAGTTGAGCAGTTCCGTAATAAGGACAAGAAAAAGACAGCCTATTAGAATTGCGCGTTCTGTGCCGTTATTACCTGCCCAAAGTCCTATCGGCAGCATAACGGCAGTCAGGAGGAGCTCCTGAGAAAAGGCTGCTTCGTGGCTCAAGGCGGCCTTGAAGCCTTGTATGGAACAGGAATATGCTTTGAGTATTCTTTTGGGCCCCATGCCATTGTGTTTTGTTGCGTTATGTTTTATTGTCATGTGTTGCTCCCTCCTTTGAAGTTTAATGAAATTACAATGGAGCTGCCGGGTGTGGGCCGTGATTGCCGGATCAATATAGCCGAAATGAGCAAGACCTGCTATGCAGTCATAGGCTGTTTTTTGGAAGGTTTATTTGAGATTGAAAAAGTGGTTGTGAGGGCCGTTACGATGTGGTATGTTTGACATGTAATTATTTCGTTAATTTAACCTGTCAGACTTTCATGACCTCCAATGAATTTTCTTATTATCGGAAGAAGCTCGGCAAGACGCAAAAGTCGTTGGCTGGCCTTCTTGGTGTCTCCATAAAGGCCGTTCAAAGCTATGAACAGGGTTGGCGTAGTGTTCCATTGCATATTGAAAGAAAGGTGTATTTCTTATTGGTGAACCGAAGAAGAAACAGTTCAGGTAAGAAAAAAGATTGCTGGACATTGACAAAATGTGATTGCAAAAAAGAATGCCCTGCTTGGGAGTTTCAGGCTGGACATCTCTGCTGGTTTCTTAATGGTACCCTGTGTGCTTGTACTGCTGGACAGGAGGGCAAGGAAAAAATGGAAATCTGCCGTACCTGTGAAGTACTTACCTCCCAGCTGTAATTTTCCCCACAGTTCCTGTCTGTTTTTTTGAGAGTATTTTTTTATCGTTTTAATAACTTGTCATCCCGGCCCGACGGGCCGGGATGACATTGTATAGAGAACCCCGATCAAGACTGTCCCTGTTTCCTTCCCGCCTTATCCTCACGCCTTCTTTTCACATCTTGTTCCCACGTTTTCTTCTCACGCTATTTGCCACGCTCTTTTCTTCCTCTTGCAATAAGCCGAAACATCACGTATCTTGTTGCGGTCTACCGGTTCTACTACCTTATCCGAGTTGTACATCCTGCAACCTCACTGTTGAGTGAATATCTTGAAGAAAATATTACAATGCATCGGCTCGGTTATCCGTTTCGGCTGGAAGGTGCTAATAACAGGAACAGCACTTGTCAGTACGCTTTTTTTTCTTTGCGGCCTAGGGATGCTCCTCTTTCTTTTTACCCATCAACCGCAAGTCGAGATTGAAAATGGTTCTGCCTTGATCCTGGCTCCGCATGGCAATGTTTTGGAAAAGAAATCGCCTCTGGACCCGGCAACACATCTTCTGCATCTTTTGAATGGCACTCTGCAGCAGGAAGAATTTCTTCTTCAGGATATTATTAGCGGGATCCGGGCAGCGGCAAGTGATAAGCGCATTAAAGTTCTTGTGTTAGCTCCAGATAGCCTTGGGCAGGCCGGATTGAATCAATTGCAGGATATCGGCAGAGAGATTGAAGCGTTTAAGAAAAGCGGCAAGATGGTCATCGCCTATGCAGACTCGCTCAGTCAGGGGCAATACTATTTTGCTGCCCAAGGTGATGAAATTTATCTCAATCCTATGGGTGCGGTGGATTTGCATGGATTTGGGGTTTTTCGTCTGTACATGCGGGATCTGCTGGATAAGCTAAAAATCAGCTTTCATATTTTCAGGGTGGGAACCTTTAAGTCCGCTCTGGAGCCATTTTTTCGCAACGATATGTCATCTGATGCTAAGGAGGCCAATTTGCAATGGTTGACCCGGCTTTGGCAACATTTTTGTTATGATATCGCCAAACAACGCGGACTCTCGTTGCAGGATCTTACCGATGCCATTGACCATCTTCCAGAGAATCTGCAAAAGGCGGAGGGAAATACAGCACAAATGGCTATGGATCTCGGCTTGATCGACGGGACGAAAACACGGCTGAATTTCGAGAATATCTGCTTTCCTTGGTGGGGAGGAATAAAAAGAATACCGGGTTTAAGCGGGTTAATTTTACCAATTATCTTGAGACCTGCACCCCGGCCTATCAGGCACCTGTCTATCAAGCACCTAGAGCGAAAGAGGAGAGCATTGCCCTTATTATTGCTCAGGGCGATATCGTTTACGGTGATGCAGAGATGGGACAGATCGGGTCAAGCGGTCTGACAAAACTTCTGCGTAAGGCTCGACAGGACAAGAAGGTCAAGGCTGTTGTGCTTCGTATTGACAGCGGCGGTGGAAGTGCCTTTGCTTCGGAGTTGATTCGTCAGGAAGTTTTGCAATTGCAGAAAGCGGGCAAGCCTCTGGTGGTTTCTATGGGATCAATGGCAGCATCTGGCGCGTATTGGCTTGCCGCAGATGCAGATAAAATTTATGCCTCATCAAATACCATAACCGGTTCCATCGGTATCTTTGGGGCCTTCCCCACCATTGAAAAATCGCTCGCCGAGATAGGGGTGTTTAATGACGGTGTCGGGACAACAAAAATGGCTGGCCAAGGGAATCTGACCCGACCGATGTCAGAGGATTTGCGTGCAGCTGTTCAGTTGAATATTGAACGCGGCTATCGGCAGTTTATTCAGATTGTTGCTCATGGCAGAAAGATGGAACTCACCGAGGTAGAAAAGATCGCTCAGGGAAGAGTTTGGGATGGAGCAACAGCCTTGCAACTCGGCCTTGTGGATGAGCTAGGAGGCTTGGAAGATGCGGTCGCAGCGGCCGCAGAACTGGTCGGATTACCAGCTGATCAGGCCTATTATTTTCAGGGAGAGAAAAATCCAGCAGAGCTCTTGCTTCAACGTTTGGAAGGGGCCATGGCAGGAGAGGTAGGGGCAGGTTTTTTCACTGCTTCCGCGACGCGATTAATAAGGAATTTGACCGGAACCCAGTACTCTTTCTTGCCGACAGGAGATCCTCGCAATATGTATAGCCATTGTTTGCTTCCCTTCTCTGTGCAGTAGATGCTTACAGGATTTAATCGCTCTTTGTTCTTGTTGTGATGATGGATGAAAGATGGTTATTGCTGCTCTGATTGACACCCTCGGGCTCCTTTGGCGGGAGTTGGGCCACCCTCTGGTTCGGCTCCTCACCTTTATCTCGATAGGGTTGATTGTTGCCGGTTTTATAGAAGCCATGAACTGGACAAGAAAGATGTCCGTGGTTGCCGCACCGATGATTCGATTCGGCCATCTTTCTGATCTGACCGGTGCTGCTTTTTCTATGGCTTTTTTTTCCGGGGTTGCGGCCAATACCATGCTGTCAGAGGCCTATGAACAAGGCCGACTCAGTAAGAAAGAGCTGTTTCTGGCCAATATGTTCAATAGCCTGCCAGCTTATTTCCTCCATCTGCCCACCACCTTTTTCTTGACCCTTCCTTTGATAAAAGGGGCAACGTTTATTTATATAGGCCTGACTCTGGGGGCCGCATTGCTTCGCACCTTAGGAATCGCAGTCTTGAGTCATTTTCTTCTTGGTCCGGAGAATCTAACCGGAAAGCATGGGCAAAGGGAAGCGGAGAGCGTCAACTTTCGCCTTGCTGGACAGCGCACCATTGTACGCTTTAAAAAGCGCATTCGTAAGATTATCCGCTTGACCCTTCCTGTCTATATTATATTTTTCGGGCTTTCCGAGGCAGGTATGTTCCAGCTGCTGGAAGAGGTCATGGCCGACCATCTTACGTGGTTAGCCTGGCTCTCACCCAAGGCGGTATCTATTATCGCCCTTCAGATAGCGGCTGAGTTCAGTGCCGGTTTAGTTGCTGCCGGTGTTTTGCTTCAGGACGGAACCATGACATATAAGGAGATTGTCATGACCCTGCTGATCGGCAATGTTCTTTCTTCACCGATTCGGGCTGTTCGCCATCAGTTTCCCTATTATGCAGGCATTTTTAAACCGCGTCTGGCCATGCAACTAATTGTGTTCAGTCAGAGTTTTCGTGCTTTTTCTATAGCTCTTGTTGCTCTGCTTTATTTTTTTCTTGTGATGTGAGTCTCCCTTGCTGGCGTAATATGGTGCAAGAGCGTACAGGAAAAGAGAAGGAACAGGGGATTGACAATTTTTTAAAATAATTTTACTGTGCTTCTACTTAGTTTTTGCGTTGAGATTGATTACTCGTCCTGTTAACTGAGCCTACCTTGAGCTTGCTGCTTGGAGAGGGCAGGGGATTGCGTTTTTTGAGGTAGATTCGCGCAATATAATCTTATTCATCTCTGGTATCATTTTTTTATGAAACGGTCTCTGCTTCCCACCTCTGTTTTTGCTGCCGGATCACGATGTCGCTCCGGTCTGATTATTCTTTTCCTCTGTTGTCTGCCCTTACTCCTCACTGGTTGCCTGGGTACGCAGTCTCTGCCGTGGGGGAGCGAGGAGGACCTGAAAATAGCACTTTCTGATATTGAACTTCAGGAAATCAAGGCTTTGGAGACAATTTTTCTCCTGAAACTGCGTGTCGCCAATCCTAATGACACGGCAACGGAGATCCGTAGTATAAAATGTGAACTGAAGATCAATGGTGAGCTTTTTGCTTCAGGTATTAGTGATGAGCGCCAGGGCCTTCCGCCCTTTGGCACGATTTCGGTTCCGGTGGTGGTGTATACTTCCAAGTTTGCCATTGTTGGATCTGTTATTGAAATCCTCCAGAAGGATGTGCAGCAGTATGGCAGCAAACCGGAAGAACCGCTGAATTATGAGTTGACTGGCCAACTTAACCTTGGTCAGGATGGTAAAGAAGTTTTTCCTTATGAGGTGGCAGGGAAAATAGTCCTGAATCGTTAAGATTCTCCATTGCTAAGACTGTGAAGATGAGGCTATGCATATGAAAGCGTATCGGGTACTCATTGCCAAGCCCGGCCTAGACGGTCATGACCGGGGAGCCAAGGTTATTGCTCGCGCTTTAAGGGATGCGGGCTTTGAGGTTATTTACACCGGCATTCGGCGAACCCCGGACGAAATTGCCGCCTCTGCTCTTCAGGAGGATGTGGCAGCAGTGGGGCTTTCTTCCATGTCTGGGGCCCATATGCGGCTTTTTCCAGCAGTGTTGGAGGCCTTGCGCAAGGCTGGAGTAGAAGATATTCCGGTGCTCGGCGGGGGTGTTATTCCGGAGGAGGATATTTTGCTTCTGCAAGAGGACGGGATTGCCTCTGTTTTTACTCCGGGCACGCCGATTGCCACCATTATCGAAGCCTTTACAGATGCTTGTCAGAAGCAGCATCAGGCCCGCAACAGATAGTGTCTGCTGATCAGCTCCTTGGAAAAATCCATCTCGGCGACCCCCGCTCTGTGGCTCGTGCCATTTCCCTGGTGGAGGATCAGGCGGAGATCGGCCCGTACATCATGCAGGGCTTGGATCAGCAACGCCTGGACAGAGTTTTGACGGTTGGGATCACCGGTCCGCCCGGTGCCGGAAAATCCACCCTGACCTCCTCCTTGGTCCAGCAGTTGCGGTTACGAGAAATTCGGGTCGGTGTTATCGCTGTTGATCCTTCGTCGCCACTCACCCACGGCGCTTTATTGGGTGATCGCATTCGCATGATGGAGCATGCCCTGGATCGAGATGTGGTGGTTCGTTCTATGGCGACCCGAGGCAGGCTCGGTGGGCTTTGTGCTGCTGCCGGGGCAACCATGCGCATCATGCTGCTTCAGGCTGCCGGGTTGTTTTAGTTGAGACCGTAGGAATTGGGCAGTCTGAGATGGATATCGCCTCTTTGGCTGATATCACAATCTTGGTGCTGGCTCCCGGTTTCGGTGACGAAATTCAGGCCATGAAGGCCGGGATTCTGGAGGTGGTTGATCTGCTGGTTATCAATAAGGCCGATATGCCCGGTGCGAGCAAATTGCGCTTTGATTTGGGCAGAGAGGCGGCAGAGTCTGATCGCGTTTTGGAAACCGTGGCTGCTGAAAATCAGGGCATAGAGGATTTGCTTGATCGCATTTTGGCTTTGGAAACTGAATTTCGCGAGAAGGGGGAATTGAGAGATCGTCGTCAGCAATCAAAGGATAAGGAGACTGTGGATCGTTGCCTGGATTTATTCAGAGAGCATCTCACAGAGTTGATGCATGAACAATTTTGCATCGAATCGGATCCCGGAGCGGCAGCCGAAGCGTTGTTGAAGCGTATTCTCCATGCTCGGGGCCGATAGCCCGTCATTATTTTCAAGAGAGAGGACAAGGCATGAGTAAGCAGGACTCATCCCTGAAGGACTGGCAAAAAAACGAATTAGCCAAATCCCTGGCCCGTTTCCCGGAGCGTAAGGAAGGTTCAGCTGCCACGGCGGACGAACGGTTGAGCGGTTAGCCTTGCCTGAAGAGGTGGGTCAGGAGTATCAGGACAAACTCGGTTTTCCGGGGCGTTATCCCTACACACGCGGGGTGCAGCCGACTATGTATCGAGGCCGACTCTGGACCATGCGCCAGTATGCGGGTTTTTCTTCTGCTGCGGCCTCCAATGAGCGCTACCGTTATCTCTTAGAACAGGGACAGACCGGCCTATCCGTGGCCTTTGATCTGCCCACCCAAATCGGCTACGACTCCGATGATTCCATGTCCTTGGGTGAGGTCGGCAAGGTTGGGGTTGCCATTGACACCTTGGCGGATATGGAAATCCTCTTTGATCAGATTCCGCTGGATAAAATATCCACCTCCATGACCATCAATTCGCCAGCTATGGTTCTGTTGGCCATGTATATCGTGGTTGCGGAGAAACAAGGCGTCAGCGCTGAGCAGATCATGGGCACCATCCAGAATGACATTCTCAAGGAATACGTTGCCCGTGGCACCTATATTTTTCCGCCTCGGCCCTCTCTACGCCTGATCACCAATATCTTCCAATGGTGTTCTGCCAATGCGCCGAAGTTCAACACCATCTCCATCTCTGGCTATCATATCCGTGAAGCCGGTTCCACAGCAGCCCAGGAAGTGGCCTTTACCCTTGCCAACGGACTGACCTATGTGCAGACCGCCTTAGATGCAGGTCTGGCTCTGGATGATTTTGCACCTCGTTTGGCGTTCTTTTTTAATGCCTCCTCTAATCTGTTGGAAGAGGTTGCCAAGTTCCGGGCCGCCCGCAGGCTCTGGGCCAAACTTATGAAGGAGCGTTTTCAGGCGAAAAATCCTGCCACCATGATGCTCCGTTTTCATACCCAAACCGCAGGCAGCAGCCTGACCGCTCAGCAGGTGGATAATAATATTGTGCGTGTTACCTTGCAGGCCTTGGCAGCGGTGCTCGGCGGTACCCAGTCCCTGCACACCAACTCCCGTGATGAGGCCCTTTCCCTGCCCACTGAGGAATCTGTGCGCACGGCCCTGCGTACCCAGCAGGTTATTGCCCATGAATCCGGGGTGGCTGACACGGTTGATCCTCTGGCTGGATCTTGGTATGTGGAGCAGCTCACTGATGCTGTTGAGCAGGAAGCCTTGGAGCTGATCAATCGGGTGGATGAATTCGGCGGAGTGGTGGCCTGTATTGAAAACGGTTTTATTGCCGGTCAGATTGAGGACGCCGCCTATCAGTATCAGCAGGAGGTGGAATCCAAGGAACGGCTTATAGTCGGAGTCAACGCCTTTCAGACGGAAAAAGAAACCTCTGTGCCTTGCTGCGGGTTGATCCAGCAGTGGAGGATCAGCAGGTACAAGCGCTGGCACGGGTCAAGGCTGAGCGTGATCAGGAGGAGGTACGGCGATGCCTTGCCACCCTAGAAACCGCAGCTCAGTTAGACGGGGCCAATCTGATGGAGCCGGTGCTGGATGCCGTGCGTTGTTATTGCTCGCTGGGTGAGATCTGCGATGTGTTGCGAGGCGTGTTTGGGGAGTATCGGGGCCGGGCTTGGTGAGCTAGGCGTCCTGTTCTTACGCCAACGCGGGGGTTCCCATCGTCGCAATCTAGCTGCCCTTTATGCTTTCTCTGCTTGTGCCGATGATCTTGATTGAGGCGGATTTTCTGAGGCAGTCGCTTGACCTCCGGCCAACTGAAGAGACAGTAAAGAGCCGGAGGATTTGTCAGGTCACGTTTGAACTATCTCTGATGCTTCATTGCTGACTGCCGGTAAACAATCCTTTCTCCAGCAACAATCTTCCTGATCGCATAAATCATCTCCTGTTCGAAAACAGGGGATATTTCCCTCATGAACCTGGATGGCGTGAACTAGGTCAACTTTTTTCATCTTCCCGGCTTTAACGCCTGCCTTTGCAGCTCTCTTCCTAATCTTTTTCATTTTCATAGTACACTCTCCTTTTTATTTGTACACTTTGGTATCTAATGACATAACAGCATGTTATGCAGATTTGAGAACTCTTCTTGGAGTGTTCTTGCGGTGGCTGAAAGCTTCTTTTAAGACAGCCTGCATCAGTTGTTCGGCGTGGGTTTGGTTGTTGTGATTTGGGTTTCGAAACGGTTGACGTACAGAGTTAATCTTTTCTCCTGCGTTTCACTGCTCAATGTCTAGTGTTTGCAGTTTTACTTTAACCACTTGCAGGGTGAGCCTGCTACCCTATAATTGATGTATTTGTAAAAAATCAGAAATTGATGAATCGCTAACGATAACTCAATGAGTTGTGTAGGGTGAATTTTTCAAGAAACCATTATGATTTGTTGTGATCAGGGGAAAGGAGTAGAATGGAGAGGAGCAGGGACAAGAAAACTGAGCCACGCCCAAAATTTCACATAGCAACGCTTATTGAGGTAATGGGGATTCTCTTTGGCGGGGTGGCCGGTATGATGGTGATGGCGTTGAGTCTGTTGTTGATGAGATAGAGCTGGAGGGGCGGACGGACACAGTTTGCAAGATCATTAAGGTTTACTTAATATTCGTTATACAAGACATTTCAGTAATAATACCAGAACAATGTATGAACAATTAAAGCAGTATAGTCGATTAACTCTTGCTGCGTCAACAACTGTACTGGTTGTTATTATATCATTATTACTTGTTATTTTTGGGTACAAATTAATTGGCGTTGAGCTGCGGAAGACAGAAATAATATTCGCATTTTTAGTGCCATTAGTGATAGCCTCAACGATAAACTGGTATATTTATGGATTAATAAAAAGACTGGAAAAACTTGAGTCGGAGCTAAGAAAAAGCATCAGCAAGGAAAAGGAAGATATCTATCTTGCAACGATTCACGGGGCACAGCATGTCACTAATAATCTTTTAAATGGATTACAGCTTATTAATATAGAAATAGAGAATAATCCGTCATTTGATAGAGATATACTGAAATTATTTAATGAGATGCAAGAGGAAGCGAAGGAATTAATAGAAAATTTATCCTCAGTTAAGCAGATTTCATCAGAATCAATAATGAAATCCGTCAAACCTGGAATCGGGAAAAAGAGATGATGAGCTGGTAATAAATAATCTTTTCTCCTACGCTTTGCTGCTCGGTGTCTGGTGTTTGCCACTCTACTTCAACTTTGTGTGGGGAGTCTATTTCCCCATGATTTGTATTAAGCGGCCTCTATTTCCATGCGCTCCAGCAACGGCCAGAGCGGCGTGAGTGCCTTGTCCGCGTCGGCGTAATAGAGACTCCCGGATGCGGAAGAATTGCCAGCCGCAGCGTTCGAGCTGCCGCTGTCGCGCTAAGTCAGCAGTATAGCGTTCTGGGCCGTGCCAGTAATCGCCATCACATTCCACCGCCAGCTGTGCTTTTTCTCCCTGAATAACCAAATCAATCCGGCGGCCTGCAAATGGATACTGAGGCACAACTTTGTATCCTCGTGCCGCGATCTGAAGAGCAACGTCCACTTCAAACCAACTGTCAAAGGGACGGGGGGCAGATTCTGTTTTTCTGTCCGCCTGATGCTCGGCCAACCGCAGCTCCTCAAGGTTAACACCCTGAATGAGGCCATTTCCAGCTTCTGGGTTCTGGAAATGCTCCAGCAATTACGTAGATCTGATTGAGTGCAACGAAATCAGATGATTTGAGTTTACTTGCACCCGCTTACTCAGGGAGGTAAAAATAATAATCTTTCAAAATTATTCATTATTTGTCTTTTTGAATCACTGATTGGTATGTTCCAAATTGTACTCAAATCAGAGCAAATATTCATTGCTTCCCAAGGCATGATAGGCTTACCGTTTAGAGTAGCAAAAGGTCCATCTGACTCTGGCAACACCAATTCAGAAGGGATTCTTGAAGCCAAGTCTCTACCTTTTTTGTTTTTGAGCATCAGTGAATTGACACTGAAGTAACACCTCATTTTGACGGCTTCTTTTAACTCGGTAATCGATCCGGAAAACCAGTGAAGTATCGGTGTTCCACAATTTGGGTATTTTTTGATGATTGAAAATATCTTTGATGCGGCTCCTCTCGAATGAATACTGATGATTCGGCCACCTGCTTTTTCACATTCCCGGATAGTGCTAGCAAAAATCAGTTCCTGTTTTTCTATTGTCTTTGAATACCTCGCAGAGCCATCGATCCCAACCTCTCCGATAAAATCAGCCTTGTGAATCGAACTTAGTAGAAGGTTCAGTTCATTAAACTTTTGGTCAGCGACTTCCGGATGCAAACCGAGAGCGACCTTGATGTTATTGTGTCCCTTGAAAACTTGTGAGGTCGCTACCCATGCCCTTGGACTCGTTGTAACAGCCAATGTGAAGCGGTTTTCTTTATTGACTCGGGCGAGGATGTCGAGCGCATTGGGGTACAAATCAAGGTGTGTATGCAGATCAATCATATTACCCCTTTCCCCCGCAAAAGTTGTTTTACCTCGTTAAGCCCTCTTGAAAAAATTCCTTCGAAGTCACTTCGATTCTGATGGTCGACAAAAGACAAGTTTCCTGAAACCAATCGGTGAATTCCTGATTGCTGAGCAACTAAACATGCATTGGCAACGGCACCTACATCATCGGGATTACCATGATTTATCCGTTCTAGTTGCTCTGAATAATAACCACCTAACGTTTGGTCGACTTCTCCCCAGTGTTGGAATGCAGCCCTTCGAACCAAGCACGGGACACATCTGCCACAATGTTGCATTTTGTAGACTCGATATTTTCCACAACTAACAGATTGAAAAACCAACTCTTTCAATAGTTGTTGGTTTTTACATTTTAGCAACACCTCTCCTTTTGTCTTGAACTGATAGGGCATTATGAGATTCAAATTGATTCCGACTTCATTCCAGATATTCTGAATCCCTTTTAAGTAAACGGGATGAGTGGTCTTGGTGCTGAAACTGCCCATTCGGCTGAATTGAGCGGGATATTCAGACTGATAAACCCATTTTCAGGAACGTATATATTAGCTGGGGAGCCGGGCTGAAATTGGATCGCAGACGCCGCCAAAGCAGCAAAAGCAAAGAAAATGATCGACCGCCCTCTTGTTGATCCTTCTGATTCATCATTAGGTAGATGAACATTATGATTCCATTGAAAGTGATGACTTTCTGAACGGATTTTTTCTGCATAGGTCCTCTGAGTATCAGCATCTCCTCTCACCACCTGAGAAACAAAAATGGGGCTACGACCTTCGGTCACAAGATCAATCGCACCTGCTAAACTATCTACACCGCCAGATAGTAAACAAATGCAATCTTCATCATAATCACTGGTTCCCAAAAGGTTAAGCTGTCTATTTTGATGAACAGGAAGAGAAACGCCTCCCTCTTTGAAAGTAAGAGACCAAAAATCCCCGGTGAGAAATCTCAATGTTTTCTCGAGTTCCAGCTTTACAGGTACCCAGACACTTGGATTGCAGACGTGAACGGTTAAATTTATTTGTCGAGTCCACCCATCGGCACTGTTTTTCCTTGTCAGAGAATTATCGGCGGCCACGACCGCCAAAGCGATTGTATTGAAATCCCAAACATTTTCTGCAAGACGGAGCCCGGCTCTTTGAACGTCCTTTATCAAGGTTGAGCCAAAATAACCGACATTTTCCCTTCGAGGATTCGAGTACATCGAGAAATACTTCGTGTCTTCCTCAAGTTGCTGAGGGATGAGGTTTTCCGGAGAACAAACTATCTTCCTCATGCTTCCTCCTCGAACACTTCGAAAGTGATCTTTATGGCAGATTGAAGCAGGGTGTTCATCTCTGCTTTTGTCGGGTTGGATGTATCCGTTCTCAGTTCTTGTATTTGTGCCGAAATTTCTGATTTAAGATACTCTCGCATATCATTCATTCTTGATACGGCTTCTCTTGGGGAATATCTGTCACTCTCAAAAAGCTGACCGATATCCAGGTTGAGTCGATTGAAAGCTTCGTTGGCCATGAACAGCTCCATTACAGTCCAAATGCTGTCGTTATCCATGTTGAGCAAGTCAACATCGGGGTCGATCGTCAAAAGGTCTGACATGGCCTGAGCCATGGAGTCCTTGCAAGACTCCTCTTCGAGGCTGCCTCCAGTTGATATCACCTGATCTATGATTTCATCGGCAACTTCATATGCCGAAAGGTTCTTCGAGGTAAGCTGGTTTACCCAGTCCCTGACCTTGGTGTCAGTGCTGTCACGAACTCCTTGAAGAAAATTGAAAAGCCCTGCGCCGGCAGACGTTGATGTCCGCATCCGGCTGGCAACCTTTGAAGCCCCTCCCATACCTTTTCGGGAGTAGTTTCCCAGTGCTTTCTTTAAAGAACCCCGGTCGCCACTGCTTGCATATTCACCCAGATGCCGTCGTGCATTGCCAAATCGCCTTGGAGGAGCAATCTCCACAGGTTGTGCTGTAGGTTCTATTTGCTGTAGGTTCTGCTCTGACTGTGAGGGATCATCAGAAATTTGCTCCAATGGCGATCCAATTTCCGAAGCCACAGAATCTAGCCAAGGAGGGTCAAATGGAACTCCGCCTCCGGGGCCTGAACTTGACGAAGAGGTTCCCATTACTTTTTCCTACCGGATGAATTGATGGCGTTTTTAACAGGCGTAGGCGAGCTGTCATCCTGTACCCAGCGAGTCAATAAATCCTTTGCCCATGACTCATCTCGTAACAGAGGAATCAATGGTGTGGGTCTTTTGCCTGCGGGTATTTCGTCAAGCATGGTAATGAACGCAGTCGCCAGTTCAGGAAAAGCTTTGGGCAGATGTAATGCTTGAATGATAACTGCAGACTCCCATTGTTGGTTTCTGGCTCTCCGTTTCATTCGAGTAAGGATTTTTTCTGCCTCAATCGCCCCAATTTGTTTGATTCTGGCGATAAGAGGTTGCAAAAATGCCTTGGCTTCACAAAGAGCGGAGAGCAGTTCTCTTCCATCAGGAGAAAGCTCATCAAAACTGGCAAGAGATATGGCCTTATCCCTGCTTAAATAAAGTAAAGGACGCAAATCTATGTCTGACAACTGTGGACTTAACTTCAACCAATCTGAAATAAATGGAGCCTTCCACGACTCATGTGAAAATGTGAGTTCTTCTGCCTTGGCAACCTTTTCTTCAAGCTCCTGAAGGAACTTCGGTTTACCATCCTCACAGTCACCGACTTGTTTAGCCAAGTATTCAAACGCGGTGGCAGGAGCACATCTTTCAAACAGCTGGAGTTTCACGAGTTCCTCGAAGGAAACGCACATTTCTTGGGCCTTTGCAATCGATTCTCGAATAATCAGGTTATTCAGAAACCTCTTGATGAGCCTTGGATTGCCTGCGATGTGATCAGATGTTGTCATGATATTGGCGAGCTGGTCCGCTATATCGATTTGAATGGCAAGTTTTGAGGCAGCTTCGCCATAAGCATCTTCGATCACTTTTTTTGTAAGACCGCCTGACCAAGATTTCTTGATGGCACTGACAATTGTGTTGTGGCCTTGATCTTTCTCTTCCTGCGTAATTTGTCCACGGCGAAGAGCCAGATCGGCTAAAAGCAAAATCAAATATCCCTTTACCTCGTTGGTGCCAAGACGTGGAACCCTGACCGGAATCTGGATCAACTTGTCGAAGTAACTTGTTACAAGTTCATCGCTGAGGTCAATATTGCCAAAATGGGCTCTCACCGCATTACGAATCATTTGTTCGTCAGCGGCAATAATGAATGCCGTATGAGGGACCAGCAACAACAACCGCATAGCCTCAAGTGTCGAGATCGCTGTGTTGGGTAAACACCGATCGAGATCATCGACCAAAACAATCAGCGTCAATTTGAGTTTTTCGAGTAATTCCTGAAACAGTGATCTAAGAGCTCAATCTCTTTCGGGACGGACTTTTCTTCTTTTTCATTGAGAAGTTTTTGCAGATCAGGAGCAACCTGAATATAGGACTCCTTCATCTTACTGAACTCCTCCTGACTCGGCATTCCACTTTGACCTAACAACCCACTGACCGCACCTATAAAAGAGCCGACAGGTCCAGCAACAGCAGCACCGGTAATGATTCCAGTGGCAACTGGAGCTATGAATTTCGTAGTTTTTAACCAATTGATGCGATTGATAAACTCTTTAGCCTTGTCAACACAGGTTTTCCGTGCCTCGGATTCCTCCATTATTTTGTCGGCAACCTTTTGGAGAAGTGCCATACGAGCATCATCATAGCCCTGATAGAGCCATGCATTGAAATTTATAAAGATGTAGTTGTTTCCACCATCAAGACTTTTAAGTGACTCACCGATCATTTGAACAAGAGAGGACTTACCTGCGCCCCAGCTTCCTGAAACCCCAATGGAGACAGGTTGCCCATTTCCGTCTTTGATCATTTGGGCTGCTGTATCTGCAACAACCTTGAAATTCAAAAGGTCTTGGGTTGTTTCTACATCATTCCACATAGGATGTCCTATTTAAGTTTTACATTCCGCAATCCATCAATTCAATAAAAAGGGTCAGAGAACAGTAGAGAATCAGAAGAAGAATTGCTGAAAAGATATAACACTCATGCCCGGATATGTCGAGCTTGGAAAGATGATGAATTTTTTGCTCAAACCCTCCCTCTCAACAACTCCTGCAACGCCGTCTGCCGCAACCCCGTATCCTGATTATGCACGGCCATAGCCAAGGCCTTTCTCGTCCCAACAAACACAGCCAGCTTTCGCGCCCTAGTCAGCCCTGTATAAACCAAGTTACGGAAAAGCATCCGAAAATGCTGGGTCAGCACCGGCAGGATCACGACCTCAAATTCCGAGCCCTGGGATTTATGAATGGTGACGGCATAGGCCAGTTCCAGCTCGGTGATCTGTTCGCGCTGATAGTCCACCTCCCGCTGGTCCGGGAGAAAGCAGACCCGCAGGTCATGGCCTCGTTATTCACCGCTGTGATCCTGCCGATATCTCCGTTAAACACCCCAAGATCATAGTTGTTCCGTCGGTGGATCACCCGATCGCCGACCCGAAAAATCTTTTCCCCGACCATAATTTCAGCCCGACCCGCTTGTCCCGGATTGACGGCCTGCTGAAGGGTTTTATTGAGAGAGGCCGTGCCCAGGCTGCCCCGAATCATCGGGGATAAGACCTGAATCTCGCAGTTCGGGCCGCAGTATTTGGGAATCCACTCCGTGTAGAGCCGTTGCACCACATCCACGGCGGTCATGCCGTAATAAAGCGAAGACCAAGGATGGACCTTTTTTGCCACCACAGCCAGCTCGCCAGCAGGGCCTTCTGCCGTGGCCAGGGCCTGGAGGTTTACATGGTTGAACTGCTCAGGCAGTTCATAGCTTTGGTACGAGGACGAAGTCTCCAAGGGGTTCAAGGAGTCAGCATCAAAGGCAAAGGGATCTGCGCTCGCTTCCTCCCGCTGCTCAATGGTCTGCACATGTTGCTTGGTTCGGGCAATGAAGCTCAATTGTGCTTGGTAGCCTCATCGGAATCAATGAAAAAGCAATCTGCTTCCTGCCAGATCCCTGGTTGCTTAAAAGGTGAATCAATCCTCGGCGATTCCCCTTGGTTGATCTGATGGGCATAGGTAATGATCTTGGATTCCTTGGCCTGGCGAAAGATGGTCTTGAGGGTGTGGGTGGGAATAACCGTGGAGGCGATCATGTCCCGGAGCACATTACCTGCCCCGACGGATGGCAGTTGATCAGCATCACCGATGAACAGCACCGCCGTATCATCTCCGACCGCTTTGAGCAGGGAGCGCTCAGGCTGATGTCCAGCATGGAACATTCGTCCAGGATGAGCATGTCTGTCTGCAAAGGATTTTCTTCGTTGCGTTTAAAACC
Source organism: Candidatus Electrothrix aarhusensis (assembly GCA_004028505.1). GTDB lineage: Bacteria > Desulfobacterota > Desulfobulbia > Desulfobulbales > Desulfobulbaceae > Electrothrix > Electrothrix aarhusensis. Next base: position 132 of record MTKO01000097.1, on the reverse strand, counting down.
GGTGCCCTGAAATTCTAACAGCCGATGGATGGTTTTGGCCTCCATGCCGATGACCTCCCCCATGCGTTGGGCTGCCCGCCCGGTCGGCGCGGCCAGCAACACGGAACGGCCCATAGCCCGAAGCAGGGCCAC
>MTKO01000096.1 GCA_004028505.1 Candidatus Electrothrix aarhusensis | reverse complement strand
GAAAATCCTCCCTGACAGCGGCTCTTGCTCATATGCTGACCGAAAAGAGTAAGTATCGCCTGACGTTGGCAGATACAGACGTTGACGCACCCAATCTCCATATTGTCCTAGGGGCTGAATTTGATCGCAGTACATCGGTCACAGCCTCGGACAAGGCGATAATTGATTATGATCGATGCAATAACTGCATGCGCTGCGTAGAGGCCTGCGCCTTTGACTCAATTATTGGAGAGAAGGAGCCCGTTATTATCAGTTATTCCTGTGAAGGGTGCGGGGTCTGCGCCTTGGTCTGCCCGGAAGAGGCTGTTTCGATTCACCCTGTGGAAAACGGCAAGATAAATTTTGTCACCTCCGGGGCTGTTCGGGTAGTGGCCGGAGAATTGGGTATCGGCGAATCTAGCTCAGGGCGACTGGTGGATATCGTCAAGCGGGAGGCTCGGCAAGAGGCCTCGTTAAGCGGAAGCGATTTACTGCTGACAGACGGACCTCCGGGCATCGGTTGTCCGGTAATTGCAGCCCTGAAGGGATCAGATTACGCTATTCTGGTTACTGAGCCGACTCCGTCCGCCTTGAGTGATCTGCAACGAATTACCGAGGTGGTACGCGGGTTCGGCATTCCTGCCGGTGCAGTGCTTAATCGGAGCGATATGGACCAAAAATCCGCCAGCACCACCCTGGATTGGCTTGCCCGTAATGATGTGCCGCTACTGGGGACAATCCCCTATGATCCGCACCTTCCCAAAGCCCTGGCTCGTGGTGCTCTGGTCGTGAACATGTATCCTGATGCGCCCTCTTCCTTGGCGTTGAGAAACCTGCATAAGGTGGTGGAAGGCTTGCTTGATTGAGCGAGTTTTCCTGGCGGAACAGGGACGGAAATAGAAATATCTGAACCGTCCCTGTATCGTGCGTACTGCTCAGGCGATCTCAACCAGCTCCAGCTCAAAGGTAAGATCTTTGCCCGCCAGTGGCGGATTGGCATCCAGCTGAATATGCTCATCCGTCACCTCGGTAATCTTTACCATGATGGGCTGATTATCAGGCCCGGCAAGCTGTAACTGCTGCCCGACCTCTGGGGTGATATCCGCAGGCACCTGATCACGCGGTGCGCTGATTACCATCTCTTCATTGCGCTGACCGTAGGCCTTTTCAGCAGGAATATTGACACTTTTCTTTTCACCCGGCTCCATACCAGTGACCGCCTCATCAAAGCCAGCAATAACCTGACCGCTGCCCAAGGTGAACTCCAGCGGAGCAACACCCACAGAGGAATCAAACTGGGTGCCGTCCTCCAGGCTACCGGTGTAATGAACTTTGACGCTGTCTCCTGATTTTGCTACAGTCATATATACTCCTTATCCTTAATAGGATTGACGGAAGTGAATAAGCAGGATTGCGCAGTATGCAGCAATCCTGTTGAATATATCGTTTCGATGGTATTGTACCTTCAGGCAGCTGTCAAGCCTTGGGAGCCGGTTTTCCGGTTTTTTCCTCCGGGTTTTCTTCGCGATCAGCACCTTCTTCTTCCTGTATATACCCGAACCCACAACAGACCGGACATTCCTCAGCCGAGAGAAGGAAGCGGCTTTCCCCTTTAAAAAAATTGAGCTGGCCACTGCCGCCGCAGGCCGGACAAGGGCGAGGTTGTTGTTTTACCTGCTGCTTATGCTTAACCTGCTGTTTAGCCTGCTCAGTCGCCATTCCGCAAAGCCTCCAGCTCTTCCCAACGGCTGTACAGACTGGTGACCTCCTGCTGCGCCTTTTCCAGCTCCTGACAGCACAGAGCCAGTTTTGTTGCATTACCAGCAATATCTGGATGATGGAGTTCAGCCTCCAGCTCTTCATGCCGCTCTTCTGCCGCTAGAATTTTCTCCTCCATCTGGTCATACTCGCGCTGATCCATATAGGAGAGCTTTTTCACGGTTTTTTGAGCAGCAGCCTTGGCCGAAGCCTTTTTTTTGCGTTTCTTCTCTTCCGCCTTGCTGTTCCCGTTAAGAGTAGCCAGCCATTGCCCGTAATCGGCAAACAGGGAGGCATTATCCTGACCGTCAAAACCGAGGACCTGACCACAGATCCGATCGAGCATAAAACGATCATGGGTAACCAGAACCAAGGCCCCGGCAAACTCGTTCAGGCTCTGCTCTAGGACGTTCAGAGAGGGAATATCCAGATCATTGGTGGGCTCATCCAGCAGCAGGATATCGGCGGGCTGGCGCATAAGCGAGGCGATCAGGATTCTGGCCTGCTCCCCACCGGAAAGACGGGAAACCGGAGTCTCCAGCTGATCCGTGCGAAAGAGAAAGCGCTGTGCCCATGAGGCCACATGGATGGAGCGATCCTGATAGACCACGGAATCGCCGTCCGGGGCCAAGGCCCGACGTAGGGTTTGCTCCTGATCCAGTTGCTCCCGACGCTGATCAAAGCTGATAATACGGAGGTTATCCGCTGCGACAACCGTGCCCGTGTCCGGCTGGGGACCACCATCACTTCCGGCAGCCGCCAAAATCTGCATCAGGGTGGACTTGCCGCAGCCGTTCCGTCCCAGCAGGCCGAGCCGGGTTCCCGGTGAAAGGGTCAGGTTAAGGTTACTGAACAGACTGCGCCCCTCAAAGCCCTTGCTGATTTTGGTGGCAACCAACAGCTTTTTGGTTTTGCGGGCTGTGCCATCAAAGGAGATATCCACAGCTGTGCCTACCCTATTACGTTGCTTAACTACCGATAACTCATCCTGCAACCGATAAGCAGCATCTTTGCGCGACTTGGCTTTGGTGGCCCTGGCCTTGGGGCCGCGACTGAGCCACTCGTTCTCCCGCCGCACCTTATTGGCCAGCCGTTCTTCCTGCTCCTGCTGCTGATCCAAAAAGAGTTCTCGCTTTTCCAGAAAGGCTGAATAATTACCGTTAACCTGAAGAGTCCCCTCAGGATAGGCAGCTGAAAGTTCAACGATACGGCTAACCGTGTTTTCGAGAAAGCGACGATCATGACTGACCATGAGATAGGCATCCGGGCTTTCCGGCAACGAGGCCTTGAGCAGCTTTTCCAACCAGAGAATACCCTCAATATCCAAATGGTTCGTGGGCTCATCCATAACCAATACATCAGGATGAACCACCAAGGCCCGACAGATAGCCAGCCGTTTACGCCACCCCCCGGAGAGAAGGCCCACCGGGCTGTCTGGATCCGGGAACTCAGCCCGACTGAGCAGACTGTGAACCCGGTTATACTGTTCCGCCTCCTCAAGGTGGAGCTCAGCCACAGGAGCGTAGAGATTATCAGCGCAGCTTTTTTCCTCGTCAAAAATATCAGACTGAGCCAAATAACTGACTCGGACATGCCGTTGGCGAAAGATCTCGCCGTTATCCGCTTCAATCAGCCCGGCAAGGATCTTTAACAACGTAGATTTACCGGAGCCATTGGGGCCGATCAGCCCGATCCTATCCCCCTTGGCCAAAACCACATCGACCGAAGAAAACAGCGTCTGGGCACCGAATGCCTTACTCAAATCACGACAGGAAAGCAAATTAGACATGTTCACCCACCGTATCGCTACTCTCTGCCTTGGGGTAGGAACCCAGCCACTCATAATGAGCGCAAATCTGCTGGAGAATGGAGCAGCCCTCCTTAATGGCAGGTTCCTCAATATGACCGACTAGGTCCATGAAGAACAGGTATTTCCACTGCTTGCCCTTAATGGGTCGGGATTCGATCTTGGCCAAATTGATCCCCTTGGCTGACAGCACGGTCAGTGCCTCATTCAGGCACCGGGCCGATCAGCCATGCCGAGCAGAAGGGAGGTTTTATCAGAGCCGCTAGGCATCGGAGATTGTCCTCCGATCACCAAAAAACGGGTGGTGTTGCCCTGATAATCCTCAATCCCGCTGACCGCTACATGGACATTATAGGTCTTAACAGCCAAATCACTGGCAATAGCGCCGATATTGGGATTATTGGCCGCCATTTGGGCTGCCCCGGCTGTGGAAAAAACCTCCAGAGTGGGCACATCCACCATATGCTTGCGCAGCCATTCCCGACATTGAGCCAGGGGCTGATAATGGGAAGCTACGGTCTGGATATCCTTAATATCACCGGACTGACAGACCAAATTGTGGCGGATAGGCAGGCGTAGTTCGCCGCAAATCTTGACCCGGTATTTCATAAACGAGTCCAGAGTGGAAAACACCGCACCTTCAATGGAATTTTCCACCGGCACAATGCCGTATGGCACCCTACCCTTTTCTACCTCATGGAAAACCTCATCAATAGACTCCAGGGCCTTGTAGTCAGCAGATCTGCCCCGAAAAAAACGTACCCCGGCCAAATGGGTAAAGGTGGCCTCCGGGCCGAGAAAGGCCACTTCTACACTCTTCTGGGCCAGTCGACAGGCGGTGATGATCTCGTGAAAGATGCTCTGCACAGCCTTTTTCAGGGAATTCCCTCCGTTATCAGTCAGCAATCGTTCATATATTTCGCGCTCACGGCGGGGGTCCCAGGTTGAGCGTGATGATTCTTTTTTTAACTCGCCTATTCTGCGGGCATAGTCAAGGCGTTCCTTCAGCAGGCCCAGCACGGTATCATCTATTTCGTCAATCCGCTGTCGTACCTGGGGTATGGTTTTCTTTTCGTCCATTGTATAATTTTAAATTCTGACACGTCATTATGTTATGTTTGTCCGGACGTAGCCCGGCAAACGAGGAATATTATATAGTCTGTTTTCCTTAGGAGCTTAGGAGAAGTAGCTGGACAGCTGTTTTTCTCCCATCGCATTGATCATTCTTTGCAGATGTTCCAGCCGATCAATAACCTCGCTGGAATGATCTTTCAAGATAAGAGATTTTGCCCTTGCTGCTTCCCATTTTTCAGCAGCAGCCTTTTGGGCACTTCCCATGAGTTTACTAAAAAAAGAGGGTTTCTTACTCTCCTCGCCATAAAGGAGAGTAAATATTTCCATATATGTTTCGTGGAGTTTGTCGTGAGGTTCTTCAATTTCTTTGAAGCCCGGAAGACTTTTCAGCTTCTGCCCGTCACCGTAATACCATTTTCCGAATTCGCATTCGGTTGCGCTGACCGGCACCTTTTCCTTATCCAAAGGAATACCGTCTATCAGGCTTGAGCATTGCTGAGCCATGCACGGTGGGAAACTGCAGCGAGCTTCAAAGTCGTCATTACTTCTGTCTTATCCATTTCCTTCCCCTTTTTATGATTGGTTATTGCTTAGACTGTTGAGCACAGAGTGAAAACTTCCGGTTGTCTTCGGGATTCCGTGTTCAATACATAGAACAGAAGCATGGCTGCAAACGGAAACAGCCAAGCGACTCGCGCCCCATACCGATGTACCGGATCAGACACTGCTCCGCAAAGGACGGTGTTGGCGAACACGCCCACCATCAGCCATGCAACTAACGGCACGACTGGCCCTGGGAATTTCGTAATTGTAGCTCGCTGAGCTGTTAGTATCCAGACCAGCCCCGCGAGACCTATTATTGTTATAGCATAATTAAGTATCGTAAACAGACTGTTGGGTATTGTCCCGTGAAAAGCTGGTGTGTCACTCATCATAGCATATACATTTGCCGGAAGCTTACGGGCAAAGTAATGCCGTCGAGTGTCGGAATATTGGAGTTCACGAGTACCAATCATAAAAAATTGCTGGGCTACGTTGCTCACCGATGCAACTACCTGACCAATAAAATCGTAGCGGAGCACAGCAGCAGCAAAGCGGTAATCCTCAGCGGAAAAAGCCCTGCGGGTCACTGGATCAGCGAGCGTAAATATCCCGATTTTCGGGTCGGAATTCCAAAGGATATCATTTGAGTCTACAGTGTCAGATAGGAGATTCATAAAACGACACATTGTATAGCCGCTGTCAGGACAGGTATCCAACAAGAAGTGATACCCTGGCCCATCTGCGATCATGCGGGCCGTCAAAAATGGAGGACGTATCGGCGGATTGCCAGCAAACTTCTGCACTGCGGTTTCGAATGCGGAATTGCCAGCATAAGCGATAAACAATGCAGCACTTATAGCCAGTACACCAGCTGTGTTAACTTTCCCACGGCGCAGTACCATCAGTATGAGACTGAGAGCGACAAAACATACTGCAAGCAGTACGTGTGAGAAGTGGATAAGCAACGAGAATGAAAGCAGTGAGAACCAGAATCCAAAAACCCAGATGTTCCACGACTTACGGACTGCCAGGAAATTAGCGCAAGACAGGAGTACCAGCGAGGTAAACACGTCCGGCATTAAGAATGACACAAATAGAGGTAAGGCTGTTAAAGCCAACAGCGCTACCACGGCAACAACACGAAACGGTGTAAATAACTCGCACGATTGCAGGGTCAACAACAACGCTATAACAACAAGAAAAACCTGCACGATTACTGTCAGCCAAAAGCGATTATCGAAACTGCTGATATACAGCAAAGCACCGTAATACACGGAGCGTCCAGAGAGAACAATCTTTTCTTTAATGGATTTAACGGAACTCTGAGGACTCTGAGAACTTAACGTACTCGTACTCTCAGCTGAAGTGACTGGTGATTTTTCCAGTCTCTGTACAGTTTCCGGCTGCGCCTCATGGAACAGTATATCAGTTGACCATAGACTCTGGTGTCCGGTAAGCGCAACTACTCCTGCGTCAACACCGCGAATATAGGCAGAGGTGTCTGGATAGAAGAAAGCTTGACCATTGTAAAACATCGGCCACATCAATATAATCATAGCGACAGGAAGAGCTAACAGCATTCGTAAGCGAGATTGTCCGCTCTTCTGGTTTTCCCCTGAATTCATAAATAACCAATTATTTTTATTTTAAATATTATTACAAGACAGAGGTGCTTTCATAATTTTCAATCCCGTCAAGGGAGCAGAGATTCATTTCCGGGAGAATTTTTATCCCCCCAGCCCGTTACCAATGCGGTTGATTCCCGATCCTGTAATTAATGACCTCCTGGGTATCGCTGATCACCACAAAGGCATCAGGATCAATCCCATGAACGAGCCGCTTCAGCAGGCCGATTTCCGTCAGCTGGACAACGGTGTAAAGAATTTTTTCCTCCTTACGGCTGTACCCGCCCTCCCCTTTTATAATGGTCACGCCGCGCCGAATATCCTTGAGTATTTCCCGAGAAATATCATCCCAATGGCGCGAGATGATAAAAACTGCCTTGCGCTGACTGAGACCGACCACCACCAAATTAATCACCTTGGAGCTGACAACAACAATCATGGTGTACAGAACCGCCTCAATGGAATAATAAACAGAAATCAGGAGAAGAACAAGACCGTTAAGCACCATCAGGGTGTTGCCGATCTTGATGGAAAATCGCTTCAGCAGGACAACAGAAAGCATATCCGTGCCCCCCTGCGAACCCGAGGTTTTTAGACAGAGTCCTGCGCCAACCCCGAGAATCACTCCGGCCAGTAGGGCGTTCAGCATCCGGTCTTCGATGTGGAGATCAAAATGAAAAAACAGCAGGGACACACTGAGCGCAGCAGTACCTAGGATGCTGTAGACAAAAAAACGTCGTCCCACCACCATCCAAGCTAAGGCAAAAAGTGGCAGATTAAGAAGAAAATAAATCATCCCAGGATCAAGGAAAGGAAATATTTTATAGCCAATCAAGCGATGCCGGTGATCCCTCCGGTGACAAAATTATGGGGAATCAGAACACTGTTAACCCCGATGGCACAAAGAACACCGCCAAAGCAGAGCAGCCCAATATCTCGAATGACCTGCCAAGGAGAAAGAAACAGTGCCTGTGGATTACCGCCTGTACGCATATGAAAAATACCAAAAACAAATCCCTGCCGCACTCTTCCGGGTAGACGACATTTGTCAACTGAATTTCAAGTGATTACCCCTGTCGACTGCAACAAAATTAGCAAAAAACGGAAAACGTTTGGCGTGCAATACAGGGTTCAGGTATACTAGATTATTTTAACATGCTAAAACCATCGGGCATGGGTTGCAAACAAAAAATGAAGAATAAAAGGGCTGAACGATTTTCGTACGAAAAAATTCAGAAAACCGGTCGAGAACGCACACAGAGGACAAAGGGATGAGCGATCCGAAGCAAGAGAGCAAGTTTGAGGTAAATAAAACCTACGCGGAAATCAACGCCCGAATTAAGGCGGGTGAAGCCGTAGTGGTCACAGCGGATGAGATGGTTGATATTGTCCGGCAAGAAGGCCCTGTCGAGGCAGCCCGACGAGTCGATGTAGTGACGACCGGCACCTTTTCCACGATGTGCTCCTCAGGTGCATTTCTGAACTTCGGCCAAACCAACCCAACCATCAAGGCGCAAAAAGTCTCGATCAACAAGGTTTCAACCTACGCTGGTATAGCGGCTATTGATATCTACTTAGGGGCGACAGAACCGACTGAGGGTGACCCGCTCAATCAGGTCTATCCCGGAGAATTTCGTTACGGAGGCGGCCATATCATCGAAGATCTGGTGGCAGGCAAAGCAGTGCATCTGGAGGCCAAGGCCTACCCCACAGATTGCTACGCCAACACTAAGTGCAAAAAAGAGATTACCTTGGCCGAGATGCCTCATGCCTTGCTCTGTAACCCTCGCAACGGGTACCAGAATTACAACTGTGCGGTCAATCTCTCAGATAAAGTTGTCTATACATATATGGGTACGCTGAAACCCAATTGCCGCAATGCTAATTATTGCAGCGCAGGCCAGCTCAGCCCCTTACTCAATGATCCGCTTTACCGCACCATCGGTATCGGCACCCGTATCTTTCTCGGTGGCGGCGTAGGCTATGTGACCTTTCAAGGCTCCCAACATAATCCAGGCGCACCGCGTGGCGAAAACGGGGTTCCAACCAGACCGGCAGGGACCATGATGGTCCAGGGTGACCTGAAGCAGATGTCGGCAGAGTGGCTCCGTGGCGTTAGCCTACGAGGATACGGCTGTTCTCTTGCTGTGGGGCTAGGTGTACCAATCCCCATCCTCAATGAGGAAATAGCCCGATTCACTGGGGTCTCGGATGAGGAGATCTTCACCCATGTGGTGGACTACGGTCATGATTACACCAACGGTATTGCCCGCCATTACGGCAAGGTCAGCTATGCCCAGCTGAAGAGCGGCGAGATAGAGGTGGCAGGTAAAAAGGTACCAACCGCCCCGCTCTCCTCTCTCCCGGGTGCCCGCAAAATTGCGGAGACCCTGAAGCAATGGATTCAGGAAGGAAAGTTTCATCTTGGCGAACCGGTTGATTATTTTCCGAGCGCAGATTTTTCTTTTGACCCGGAAAAATAACAAAGTTGAACAGTAAGATCGACCAGCTCCGCCGCCTTCTCTCCGATTTTGACCGGGTGGGAATAGCCTTTTCCGGCGGAGTTGACTCCTCGTTTCTGCTACGCTCTGCCCTTGATGTCTTGGGGACGGACAGGGTTATGGTACTTTACGCCGACTCCTGCCTCCAAAAAAAGCAAGAGCGGGAAAACGTTATTACCTGGGCAAAACGTCATGGGTACCCGGCTGGTACGATCCAGCAGCGGAGCATCAAGATAGAACCGCTTGCTTGGAATGACTTTGTTGCTAACCCGAAAAAACGCTGCTATCTCTGCAAAAAGCATCTGTACAATCTTTTTCGGGAAATATTGCAAGAAGAAGGCATAATCGACCTTCTTGACGGAACCAATAGTGACGATCAGCGCCAAGGGGAAACTGGACGTCCCGGCCTGCGTGCTCTTGCAGAGCTTGATATCTGTACCCCCTTGGCTGACTGTAACCTGGACAAGAAGGCAATCCGAATCCTGAGTCAAAGCCTAGGCCTTGACACTGCTGACCTTCCTTCATCGTCATGCCTTGCCACCAGAATTCCCCACGGAATGCCCATTACGGCAGAACGGCTTATAAAGGTTGCAACTCTGGAGCAAACACTGGAAGAGAGCGGCTTTGCCGGATGCCGGGTTCGCTTGGATGCAAACGCAGAAAAAACTGTTTTTGTGCAGCTACCGAGAACTCATCTTCAGCAACTCTGTTTTGATTCCACAAGAAAGCATATTGTCAGCCAGCTAAAAAAGAAGGGCGTTCACAAGATTTATCTTGACTTAGAAGGACGTTGACAGATGCTTCACTATCCGGTTTAATACCGGCTGTTGAAGATATCCGCTGCCTAATACAGAGGAAATTTTTTCTTTAACAAGATTATATCACATTATGTAATCTGACATATCAATCGCTGTGACACAAAGGTTGTATTCAGAACCAGTTACTGAAATTCGTACTATAAAAGAGAGGAAAGGACGCATGAACAAAAAAGAATTGGTTGAGGCTATGGCCGGGGCAGCAGACATCAGCAAATCAGCAGCAGAAAAAGCACTCAATGGCATGCTGATGAGTATTACAGAGGCCCTTTCTGAAGGTGACAAAGTTACACTGGTCGGATTCGGTACTTTTTCCACTGCCAACCGTGCAGCACGGCAGGCGAAAAACCCTCAAACAGGTGCGGTAATGGAAATCCCTGCTAAAACTGTGGCTAAATTCAAGCCGGGCAGCAAGCTCTCCGAGGCTGTCAAATAAAGTATTACCGAAAAAATCACTTCATTATTTTTTATTTTCAGTAAACTTTAAACTTGCCAGCACCGCCGAATCATATTATAAAAATTCTGTTTTGAATAATAGGAAGACGGACAATTTTGGCAATACATAATTTCATGTCGGGAAGTGGCTCAGCCTGGTAGAGCACAGCGTTCGGGACGCTGGGGTCGGAGGTTCGAATCCTCTCTTCCCGACCATTGATTTTTCAGTCAAAGACTGATGGGTTTCGTTCTGTATAATAAAAAATATACAGGCGAAACCTTTTTTTTGCCAGCTATAAAACACCACAAAAAGAACGATCATGAATAAAACAGTCTTAGTTACCGGCGGCTGTGGCTTTATCGGCGCAAACTTTGTCCGCCTCCTCCTTGAGACACGCCAGGATTGGCGAGTTATTAATCTCGACAAACTGACCTATGCTGGCAACCTGCATAACCTTGAGGGCGTCAGTGAGCATCCTAACTATCGTTTTGTCCGAGGTGACATCTGCGACCAAACTCTTTTGGAGAGCCTCTTCTCGGAAGAGCAGATTGATACGGTGGTTCATTTTGCCGCCGAATCCCATGTGGATCGTTCCATAACCGGGCCAGCCGAGTTCATACGAACAAATATCACCGGCACCTTTACCCTGCTTGAGGCGGCCAAAAAGCAATGGCTGGATAACGGACAAAAGAACGAGCAGTGCCGTTTTCTTCACGTAAGCACGGATGAGGTCTATGGCTCTCTGGGAGCAACGGGTTTTTTCACCGAACAAACCTCATACGACCCCCGCTCTCCCTATTCCGCCTCTAAAGCATCTTCGGACCATCTGGTGCGGGCCTACTTTCATACCTACGGCCTGCCTGTTCTGATTACCAACTGCTCCAATAATTATGGCCCCTATCAATTCCCGGAAAAACTGATTCCCCTGATACTCAATAACGGCATGCAGGGAAAAGAACTCCCGGTCTACGGGGACGGCGGCAATGTACGCGATTGGCTCTATGTGCAGGACCATTGCGAGGCCATTGTCCAGGTTGTTGAACAGGGAAGATTGGGAGAAGCCTATAATATCGGTGGGCATAACGAAAAAAATAATCTCCAGGTTGTGGAGCTCCTCTGCGATATGCTGGATGAAAAGCTCGGCCTCCTCTCATCAGGTAAAGCAAGACGTTCTTTAATCACCTTTGTACAGGACCGCCTTGGTCATGATCGTCGCTATGCCATTGATGCAGATAAGATTGATCAAGAATTAGGCTGGACGCCTAAATATACTTTTGAACAGGGAATTGAAAAAACCGTTTCCTGGTACTTGGATAATCAGGCGTGGATGGAATCGGTTATGGATGGTTCCTACCAAGAATACTATGCAGCGATGTACGGCAAGTAGCCTCTTTTCTTAATTTCAAACAGAATCAGCAGCTATGAAGGTACGAGCAACATCTCTCCCGGACGTCCTTATTATTGAACCCAAGGTCTTTGGCGATGAACGAGGTTTTTTTTTCGAAAGTTTTAATCAGCGCCGCTGGCAGGAGATAACCGGCCTGAACACCAGCTTTGTTCAGCATAATCACTCCGCGTCCAATAAAAATGTTCTGCGAGGTCTCCATTACCAAATCCGACAGCCGCAGGGAAAACTGGTAAGAGTCCTTGTGGGCGAAGTTTTTGATGTGGCCGTGGACCTGCGTAAAGATTCTCCGACCTTTGGGCAATGGGCAGGTGAATACCTTTCCGCTGAAAATAAAAAACAATTCTGGGTACCGGAAGGCTTTGCCCACGGATTCCTTGTTCTTTCTGAAAAGGCGGAGTTTCTCTATTTGGCGACAGATTATTATGCACCGGAGTATGAACGGGCTATTATCTGGAACGACCCTGATCTCAATATTGATTGGCCCCTTCAGGGGAAGCCTTGCCTGTCTGCAAAAGACAGCACAGCCAGCTCATTTCAAGATGCAGAGCTGTAGCAACTGCCCCTCGCTGTTAAACTGACATTTTTTGTCAGCCCCTGTGGCAGAATTTGTCTCATAGAGCAACAGAGAACAAGGACACGGGGAGGTGCAAAAAGCACACTATTAGTAATACCTTGTTTGATAAGGCAAAAAAGAAGAATGCATTATAAAAAGTATCCTGGCACAGATAATGTATCATAAGAAGCAAATAAGAAATGTCGGCACGGGTCGACGTATAAAAAACTTTTCCTGAAAACGGAGGACACCATGAAACTGAATACCTTAAGAAAACAAGCAAACGAGAAAGGTTTTACCTTGATTGAGTTGATGATCGTTATCGCTATCATCGGTATTTTGGCAGCTGTTGCTATCCCGAACTTTATTGAGTACAAGAACAAGTCTTATTGTACTGCAACCGTAAACGATGTTGGTGCAATCAGTGGTGCCTTGGCAGACTATTTTGCTGTTCCTAGCAACACAACAGCCTCCACCAGTTACTTATACGTAGCTGGAAACCGCCCACAACTCTTTGTCGGTGCGGATGATGCTGGTGTCTATGAAGCCAATACCCTGCTTTTGTCCGCTTCCACAGTCTATAAATCCTCTGCTGACGTTGGTTATGGTGCAGGTCAGGGTGCTGGTGCATATAAAGTGGGATCCAATTATATTATCTGGGCTGAAGAAGGTGCGGGTAACTGTCCCCTCAAGGTAAGCAGCTCTGATACTCATTGGATTACTCCTGATAGCTTAGATGATAAAAACCCCCTCGGAACTGTAGGTGCAGCGCGTAAAGCATCACCAGATGATGAGATAGCTTTCTTCAAGACCCTGTAAGTTCTTCTCCATCAGGAGTTTCAAAGCCTGCTGTCTTCAGCAGGCTTTTTTTGTTATGTCATTATCAAGACTACGAAATTTTCATCTTCACTCGGCTCTGCTCAGTTCCCTTATACTGCTTATATACAGCGGAATCCTCCATAATGGTTGGCACCTTGATGATTCCGGGAACATTCTAAATAACACTCCGCTTCATATAACAACTCTTCAGCCTACCACACTTTCCAAAACTTTTTACGCCCACCCTGAATCCACAGGGAGATTTTATCGACCAGTTGCTAACTTCACTTTTGCCCTGAATTGGTTTTTCGGTCAAAACAGTCCGGTTGGATATCATATTGTCGATATTTTTATCCACTGCTGTACAGCCATCATGCTCTACCTGAGCTGCATCCAACTTCTCAATACCCCTGCCCTAAGAAAAAAAACTACTCTCACATTCAGAAAAATAACATTGCCCTGCTCGCAGCTACGCTCTGGCTTGTGGCTCCCATTCACACCTCGGCAGTGACCTATATTGTCCAGCGCATGGCCCAACTTGCAGCCTTATTTTCCGTCAGTGCTCTTTTTTTCTACCTCCGGGTACGATTAAGCAATAACAGATTGTATCAGGCCATCTTTTTCATGTGCTGCCTTTGTTGCTCCCTACTTGCCCTAGGCAGTAAGGAAAATACCATCCTCCTTTTTCCTTCCCTTGCTCTCATAGAAGGTATTTTTTTCTTCCAATTCGCAAAAATTCAACAATTCGCTCAACAAAAAACAAAACTTTTTTTTCTGCTTTTTCTCTTACTTTCTGCTGGAATACTTTTCTTCAGCTGGGATTTCATTACTGCCCAGGCCAATAGTTACGGGCATAGGAATTTCACTTTTCAGGAACGTATTCTGACAGAACCACGCATACTGCTCTTTTATCTCTCCCAAATTTTTTATCCAACTGCGTCACGGCTTTCCATTGTCCATGATATAAATTTATCGACCTCATTATTTACTCCTTGGCAAACCATAGCAGCTATCATTTGCTGTATCGGATTAATTTTCCTCGCTACCGTACAAGTCCATAGAAGACCTCTGCTTTCCTTTGTGATTTTATACTATTTTCTCAATCACCTTGTCGAATCAACGATTATTCCTTTGGAGCTCATTTTCGAACACAGAAACCTCCTCCCATCCCTCTTTCTTTTTTTGCCTCTTGCAGCTTTCTCCATTGATATAATCAAGAAAAAAAAATGGGCAGCAATTATAACTACGCTAGCCTGCACCTTTTTTCTAGTCCAATCCGGCCTTGCACGATCGAACGCAATAAGGCCTGGAAAAATGCAGGTACATTAAATGAAGATGCTCTTATAAAGGCCCCAGGTAGCGCACGAGTGAAACTTAACCTAGCTGCTGGTACGCCGGACAGAAGAGACTTCAAGAAGCATTTAACCTTTGTGAAGAAGCTGAACAACTCGCAGCAAGTGGAGCATCTCGAAATACAATCATTCCCATCGCACGTATGCAAAAAGGCAGCATAGCCTATGATCTCGACCAACCCGAAAGGGCTCTTGAATACTTTCAACAGGCATACTCTCTCCGTAAGGACTACACAGCAGCAGGAGAAAAACTCATAGCTGTGCTTATTGAACTCAAACACTATGACGAGGCCCGGCGGATTATTACTGAACGATATGCTCAGAAAGAAGATCCCAATCTCCTGCTGATTGAGGCGTCTGTCTTTTTACGACAGAGAAAACCTGCCAACACTCTAGCTTCTTACCGCAAGGCAGAACTTTTTTACCGGAACCTTTCTCTCGTTCTTACGGGAAAGGGGAAGGCTCTGGCCATGCAGGGGGACTATAGCGGCGCAGAAGCTCTGCTGAACAAAGCTATCCAGCAAAACGATCAGATAGCTATGCTGCTTCAGGCCGAAAACAGTCTTCTTGCAGGGAAAGAGCAAGAAGCATTTCTTAAGCTCTCAAAGCTTATTCAAACAATTCCTCTGACTCATCTACTCAACAATCTGCATGCGGCAGAGAAAGACCCATTCCAAATACCTCTTGACAAAGACTTACTCCGGCAGGCTCTCTTAAAAACAGCTTCGCGGATGTTATCCAAACCAAGTGATAAAAGATAATGAACAACCACAAGAGTATAGGAGCCTTTTCGCTGTATTTCTCTTTTTTTATTCTTCTGCTTATTGCCTATATCCCGTCTTTTCAGGGCGATTGGCACTTTGATGATTTACCGAATATTTTAGAGAATACCCCGCTACACCTGACAGAACTGGCACCACAATCCCTCAAGCGAACTTTCTTTGCCTATCCCGAAAGTGAGGGTACATTTCTTCGCCCTGTCAGCAACTTAAGCTTTGCCCTGAACTGGTTTTTCCATCAAGACAAGGTGTTCGGTTATCATCTTGTGAACTTCTTCATTCACTTTTTCACAACGGTATTTCTCTTCAAATCCTGCCTGTTGCTGCTTTCCTCCCCAAAGATCAAAGGAAGAGTTCATGGCAATCCTTTTCTCATAGCAGCACTTGCTGCTCTTTTCTGGGCACTTAACCCTGTCCAGACCCAGGCCGTCACCTATATTGTTCAACGAATGGCCTCTTTGGCGGCAATGTTCACCATCATTGGAATTTGGTGCTACCTGAAGGCGAGGCGGCAACAGGATGACAGCATAAAAAAACAATTCTTTTATTACGCTGGTCTACTCTTCGCATTTCTTCTTGCGTTAGGATCAAAAGAAAATGCAATTCTTCTTCCTGCATCTCTTGTTCTGATTGAGCTGTTCTTTTTTAGAGAAACAATTAAACTCTCCAAGCAAAATATTATCATTTTCACGCTTGGTTTTCTTTTTATCTTGGGTTTTACCATCCTTTTAAAAGGACCTGATGTTTTCCACGGGATATTTGCTTCATACTCTACCCGCAGCTTTACCCCAAGTCAACGGGTCCTAACGGAATCCCGGATTGTTCTTTTTTACCTCAGCCTTCTTTTTTATCCAGCCCCCTTTCGGCTTTCACTCATTCATGAAATCCAGGTATCCACCTCGATTTTTCACCCAATTACCACACTGTTCGCCGTCTTATCTATAGGGATACTCGTTATTCTTCCCTTCTTCCTTCATAAGCGTTATCCTCTTCTTTCTTTCGCCATTCTTTTCTTTTTTCTCAACCATACCGTTGAATCGACCTTTCTAAACCTTGAACTCATCTTTGAGCATCGCAACTATCTGCCTTCATTCTTCTTATTTCTCCCCACAGCATCCTTAATCAGCACCTTGATACACCAATACCGCCAACAAAAAAAGTCGATCTATTTTACACTAATAGGTTCGACAGCTTTACTTGTTCTCTTTTTACTCTTGGGCACTCTGATAAGAAATAAAGTTTGGCTGACCGAACAGTCACTTTGGGCAGATTCTCTAAAAAAAGCACCGAATAGCACTGGTCCTTACATCAACCTTGGACTCTATTACTTAGTTCAAGAAAATAACCTACAAAAGGCGTTTAGACTGAGTCAGCTTTCACTGGATAAAAACAGTGCCACCCCTTGGAAAAGCAGATTCTGGGCGTATAATAATATGGGATATATCATGAAATTGATAGGGAATTATGATAAGGCGTTACAGTTCTATGATCATGCTCTTTCCGAATCACAAGACACTCCCTACGGTAAATATAATGCACCACTCCTGTTGACTAAAGCACAGGTGCTGTGGCTGACAGGAGAAAAGCACAAGGCCATGGAGATCATGAGCAGCCTTACAGTGGCAAGGCCTGAGCAGGGAAAATATCTTCATCAGTATGGGGAGATGCTTATCGGCATGAGTAAAGCCGATGAAGGAATAACTCTGTTGCAACAAGTTCTTGCAGATTCAGATATGAGGAGTAAGGAATACAGAAAATCGCTGCTTGATTTTGCGCTTGTGTATGCTAAGCTCGGCTTTGTTGAAAAATCTTTTTTTTATATCAACTTTACCCATGATCTCGGGGTGCCTACCGTGCCGAGCTTATTATGCCTTATAGAAGCCAGCATACTAGCAAAGGAAGAGGACAAAGCGGCTCACGCTATAAATCAACTCCTTTCAAAAATAACTTGGCCAGAGTTTATAGCTATTTTAGAAGAAAAATCAACAAACACTCCAGTTCTTCCCTTGAATTATCCCCTCATTCAAGAGTACTCTAAAAAGTGGCTTACCCAATTACAAATACAATGATATAATTTAGCACGGTTATATCATCGACTGTAACTTAATGTGTACCTATATAAGTAACAAATGCCAATACCATTCAACAAACCATTCATTGTTGGTAAAGAGCTCTACTATATTGCGCAAGCGGTCCTGGAAGGGCATATTGCAGGTGATGGTTCATTTACCCGGAAATGCCACGCTCTTCTGGAAAAAAAATTCAACGCGTCAAAAGTTCTTCTCACGCATTCTTGCACAGCGGCATTAGAAATAGCGGCCCTCCTCTGTGATATTCAGCCAGGGGATGAGGTTATCCTTCCGTCATTCACCTTTGTTTCTACGGCAAATGCATTTTGTCTGAGAGGTGCCAAGCCTGTATTTGTTGATATCAGGCCAGACACCCTCAACATAAATGAAAAGCTGATCGAAGAGGCCATTACAGACCGTACAAAGGTGATCGTTCCGGTCCATTATGCAGGGGTCGGCTGTGAGATGGAGACTATTATGGAAATAGCAGGACGTCATGGTCTGTTTGTGGTTGAGGATGCGGCCCAAGGGGTCAGCTCGCAATACAAAGGGAAGTATTTGGGAACAATAGGAGATCTGGGAACGTACAGCTTTCATGAAACCAAAAACTTTATCTCAGGGGAAGGCGGAGCTCTGGTTATCAATAACGAACGCTTCATTGAACGGGCAGAAATAATTCGTGAAAAGGGCACAGACCGTAGTAAATTTTTTCGAGGCGAAGTGGATAAATATACTTGGGTAGATCTTGGCTCATCGTATCTTCCTTCGGAAATTGTTGCTGCTTTTTTATATGCCCAGCTGGAGCATATTGACACGATCAATCAACGACGCCAAGAAATTTTTAATTACTATCAACAAGGACTCCAGCCACTCGCCGGTCAGGGACTCCTTCAGATTCCCCATATTCCTCCTGCATGCAACTGCAACAACCATCTTTTCTATATACTGCTGCCTGACGAGCAGACACGGGACGGACTTATGGCTCATCTGAAAAACAAAGGTATTTATGCAGTTTTTCATTATTTACCCTTACACTTGTCAAAAATGGGTAAAATTCTCGCTAACGAAAGTAAGAGATTGCCAATCACGGAATCAATAAGCAAACGTCTACTTCGTCTGCCCTGTTACTATGAATTAACTGCTGCCGAACAGGAATGTGTCGTCAAGGAAATTGAATATTACTTTTCTTATAACGAATAGACTTCTCAAGACTTAAAGCCAGATATGGTAAACGTACTCTGCCCCATCAACATGGTAACCATTTTTTTCATACAACTGACAAGCGGCCTTATTGCAGTCCTGTGTCGCAATTGTTATTTTATCGCACCCAGCTTCATATAAATAATATTCAGCGGCAGTTAGCAAGAAAGATCCGACACTTCGCCTTCTATAACATTTATCAACGGCAATAATCCCTATTTTTCCAACTCCATGAGATTTATCAAAGGTTATCAGACCGGCTAGTTTATTATCGATCTCATATATCAACACTCCTGCTGCGATCTCCTTTTTTACTGAATTAACTATCCATTTTTTATATAATTCATTAAATTTAATTTCATCAATATTTTTATCTAATTTAAAACGCGAATAGATACCGCTCTCAATTGCCAAATCAATCATCTTGTCAGTCGGATATGGCATTTCATATTTTTTTATCTTGTTATCAATACGGTGCGGTGGAACTATTTTTTTTTCATATCTTATTTTTTCATGTATATATTTCATATCAACATGTTGAAAAAAATATGTGATCCTCTTAGAGACGAAGATATATACTAATCGATAATTTTCCTTCTTCAGCCCGGTCAAAATTATAGATAGCTCTTCTTGCTGGATACTCTCCCCATTTATTTGAGCCACCTTAAAACCAAAAAACTTACTATCCCAGTCAACAAAAAAAACTTTATTTTTTTTCAAAAATTAACCTTTTCTCTGATAATGTAATCTGGTCTTCCCTTTACTTTTTCATATGTTTTCCCTATATATATTCCAACAATACCAAGTATCATTATTATGACTCCGGAAAGGAACCATATCGATATAATGATACTTGAATACCCCAAAACAGATACATCCCCCTTAAAATATTTAATAAGAAAATAAAAAGCAAGAAGCAGAGATAATAACACGATTATAAATCCAAATTTCACAACAAGTCTCAGCGGTTTATTGGAGAAAGCTATTAAATTATCAAATGCCAATCCGAAAAGTTTTTTCAGACTATATGATGATTTCCCCAGACTACGCCTCTCATGTTGGACAGGCAGCATTGTTTTACTGAAACCTACCCAGTGCAACATTGTCGGAAGAAATTTTACATTGTCATGCATCAATAAAACCGCATTAATAACAGCTCGGCTATAGATACCGAAATTTGCAACAGAAGGATCTTGCTGAGTATCTGTAAAATAGCTAAAAATCTTGTAAAAAACTAAAGAACTAGCTCGCTTTAAAAAAGTATCTTTCCTATCTATACGTTGAGCAAAAACAATATCAAATCCTTCTTGAGCCTTTTTGTAGAGATTAATAATTTCTTCAGTCGGTCTTGCAAATCGCCATCCATGATAACAATCCAATCTCCTTGACTCCTTGCAAGTCCTGCCGTTATCGCGTAATGCTGGCCAAAATTTCTGCTCAAATTCAGACCTTTAATTCTCATATCCTTTTCCGAGAGAAAAACTATCTTTTCCCAATCGTCATCAGGGCTGTCATCGTTCACATAGATAATTTCAAAATCATCCGTTATACAGCTGATTGATGCTGCCAATCTTGCAGTAAGTTCATATATTGAATGACTACATTTATATACAGGAATTACAACAGATATACTTGTCATTTTCATACAAACTCGTCACAGCTACTTGTTAAGATTTAACCTTTTCATGTAAAGAAGGAGCTCTATTTGACATCCTTTGTCGGTTTCCTACCAATATAAACAAAGCTTGAGGCGATATTTTTTGCCTTTGGATGTTTTACCAGAAGAAAATCAAGAAACTTAAACGGCCAGCAAAGAAACATTGTGAATAAGTGAAGTATATTATATAGAGGGACGATTCCAAAGGAAAAGGCTATAGCAAGCCATTCCTCCAAAATCCACAAGAGCGCCGAGGTGGGACCGCCTGCTGAAGAAATTTCTTGCGTATCAAAATGAGCTAATAAACCACGAAGACCTGGCTCAGTCATCCGGGTGAAATCATAAGGTGCTGCATGAAACCCTTGTATAAAGGGGAAAACGCAGTATAAAATACCTCCTGGCTTCAAAATTCGATATACCTCGCTTACAACTTTTTCAGGTTCAGAAACATGCTCTAACACGGCTATATTCAGTATCATATCAACAGAGTTATCCTTAAAAGGCAGCCTACTAATATCACAAACTGAATCCACGTTTACATATGGAAACATATCAACATTAGAGACATCTGCGGAGATATCTGTCGGCCCACTTCCCAGATTTAGGATAATGGCATGTTTGTTTCCCTGCAAAAGACTCTTAACTATCTTCTTCTGTTTAAAATAGTCAGTTTGACAAACAGGACTGATAAAAAGAACAAGTAGCCTGTATACTCCTGGATACTTTTTAACGGTTTCCTTTATCCTTTCAATAAACGAGATACCACTTTCTGATGGCGTAACAAAAAAATATTTGTTACCGTTTTGTATACCATACTGCTTACCACATTGTTGACAAAGAATAGTCTTCTCGTCAGGAAATGAAAGCCGTTCTGTTCGGCATGAAGGACATTGCAGTATACTTCTATCTATTATCTTTGCCATATTGTTCTACCTGAAAAAAATGAGCCTATTCAACATAACGACGTTTGTCGTATCTTTTCTTATTTTACTGTCAATTTCACTTTTTAAAAATTTTCCTATTTTTTCCGGAATTCAAAAAAGCATTATTTACGCTCCACTGTCTTATGTAATTATACTTTTTTTTATATCTCTACTTTTTTTCAAAAAAGAAGAAGAAGAAAAACTGGCAAACATCATTTTTTCTTTATTTATTGTTTCCAGCGCTCTTTTACTTTTCCCAGCATCTTTTCAGGTTAATGACGACATTGAAATCATAAAATTCGTCGGAAATGGCTTTGATACAACTTTCATGTCAGTCCTTTTGGGAAGAATATTGTCTTTTTTATACTTAGACATTACAGCTGATATTCCTTGGTATACGTTTTTTTTATATTTTTGTCATATAATTTCTGTAACACTAATAATAACAGGAATAAAAGTTCTTCGTCTAAAAAGAATAGTATCGAGTATCATTTTTACAATATTTATCAGCTATTATCTATATTTTCTAATTTTACTCACATTCACTTCGACTGCCCTTATGCTTGGGATTACTTCTTGCTTTCTTTATTTTTGTCTACTAGAAAATAAAGAAGCACATAGAAATAACCTTAATCATATCTACATATTATTAACATTAGGCTTGTTCATATCCTCTTGTTATCTCATAAGGACTTCGGCAGCAAAAGGGATCTCATTATTATCTTTACCTATTTTCCTATACTATTACAAAAAATGGAAGAGCCACTTAATTCTTTTTTTCCCTATTGCTATAATAATTTCATTAAATATTTATCTGGAAAATTATACAACAACGAGCGCATACAAAGAATTTAACGAATTTAATCAGCAGCGGGGGAAAGTCCACGGATACCCTTTAAGGAAAATCAATAAAAAAAGACTACTTGAAGCTAACTCATGGACAGAAAATGATTTTCTTCTATTTGTATTTTATTGGACCTTTTCAGATGAAAGAAAATACAACTTTAAAACTCTAAGCTTAATAAAGGAAATAGAATCCCCATTAAAACCTTTTTCTGTTCAAGAAATAAAAAATATCCTTAAAAGCAACAAAATATTTATAATAGAGCATTTGAGTGAGGTTTTATTTTTATTTTCACTGATTTTGTTACTTTTATTTCCCTCTGCAGGGAAGAAAAAATTCTTTTTAATATCTTTTTCAGTATATGTCATTTCAATTGTAGCTATAATGAACACATACTATCGTTTTCCTCCGTGGGTATCAAAACCTGTTTTTTTATTTATTTTACTCAGCATGCTCTTGCACGGGAAAGATAAAAAAATCGATACGTCAAAAATTAACGCTTTGAAATCCGGTGCGTTTATTGTATTTGGATTAATTTTCATTATAAATTCTATAATTGAATTAGAACGAGAAATTATTTTTCAGAATAATTCATCCCTTAAACGTGAAAATATCGAAAAAAAATTATTGTCTATCGATAAAAATCCTGTCTTTTATATTTTGCCTCGTATTTCAATGTTCCCTAGAAATTCAGTTTATCGCGATTATAATGATTCAAAAATTTTTGACTTGGCAAGCGGATGGAGCACTTTTTCTCCTTATTTCCACAACAAGATCAATTCAATTGGAATAAATACTGGATCCGATATATTACCATGGATGATCAATCATTCAAACACGTATTTCATCACTGATTATACAGATTATACAGCGGATTATTCTAATAGACTGGTTCAATTTATTGACGAAACATACATGATAAAATGCTCTGTAGAAAATATTAAATACTTTGATCGCTTCTTAATCTTTCGTTTAAAGAAAACAGATAGCAAACTGGAAAATAAATAAAAAATCAACATAGTTTTCTATGCATAACCAGCTATTCATCTACAAG
This sequence comes from Candidatus Electrothrix aarhusensis, assembly GCA_004028505.1. Taxonomy (GTDB): domain Bacteria; phylum Desulfobacterota; class Desulfobulbia; order Desulfobulbales; family Desulfobulbaceae; genus Electrothrix; species Electrothrix aarhusensis. The sequence goes on along the minus strand of MTKO01000096.1, from coordinate 9,127 downwards.
AAAGTACGGCACAGCACCCAATCACACGGCATATGGGCCACCCTTTCTTTCCTTTTAATGGCGATAACTATCGCCTTCCGTTACGCCATCCCCCTTAAGGACGGTGACATATGGTTCCATATTCTTTATGGCGAATATTGCTGGCAGAATAAAACCCTGATACCCGATCACACCCTCTACTCTTGGACACCTTCAATCAATGATAATATCTACTGCACTTGGCTGTCAGATATTTTCTTCTTTTTTTATTACAAGTCATCAGGCATAACAGGTCTTTTTCTCCTTCGCTATGTATGTATCTATAGCTTAGTACTGAGCTGCTTTCTTTTTGCCAAAAAGCTGAAAATTGTCTCTCGTCCTGAGATCTGGCTCTTCTGCCTATTGGCATCGCTTATGTCTTATACCGGCATTGCGGCAAAATCGGAAATATTCACCTTTGTCTTCATGGGCCTGACAGCGTGGAACTGGTCGTATATCCGGGCTGAAAAAGACAGGGCATGGAAAAGCTGCTATCTCTTTCCTTTGATAATGCTGATCTGGGTAAACAGTCACGGCGGTTTCGTTTTCGGAGCTGTTTTTCTCGCCTCCATTGGTATCGGAGAAATACTCAACATCTGGTTAAGCCCTGCCAACAGACTGTCTCCCGCTGTTCAAAAACATCTTTTTATCGCAGCATTATTAACTGCATCTTCTCTGTTCATCACCCCATATGGTTTTGACTACCTTTACCAAATCTTTCTCTATTTTTTGCCAACACAAGAAAATCTAACAGAAGTAACCAGAATTACCGCCTACAAATCTCCATTTGCCAATGGAGACCAGATGGGATTAATTATGCTGTTAACTATCAGTATATGTTGTCTTGTTTATCTGTACAGCAGAAATTTTCGCAGGATTGAGTGGTCATCGTTGCTGGCAAACATCATTTTCATATTTCTATACACCCGCTTCCTAAGAACAACATTTTACTGGGCACCAATCTTTCTTTTCTCGTCCCTGACGCTCTTGTCTGGTACGCCAAACGTCCCGCTATCTCTGTCAGCTCGATTGAGTGAACTTGGATCCCGACTTTGGCCGATCCTTATTTTCTCCTTGGCTCTTTTGGTTTCCTCCGTGACGATATATAAAACCATGAGCACCCCGGAGATGGGCTGCTGGACAGGATTCGGTATTGCAGAATCAAGCCCGGTTAAGGAAGCAAAATATATCAAAATGCATTTTCCAACAGCAAAAGTAGGCAATACCTATAATCAGGGAGCTTACCTGATGTGGGAATTATGGCCTGAAAACAAGGTATTCGTTGATTCCCGTCATTTTCCGTATAGAGGGGGATGGTTAGATAAGTATTGGCATTTTTTCAACACAGATACCATCCTCTCACATCCAGATACATTTGCAGACTATATTACCCGTCAAAACTGTGATCTCTGGCTGATCGGGCATGAAGACATGGTGATAGGTCAATGGTTTTACCTGTCATCGAAATGGAAATTGGTATATTATGGAAGAAATGCCTCTGTTTTCCTCCGACAAGACATCCAGTATCCCGAACATCTTGACAATACAGAGATACATCAGGGGATTCGTCACATAAAAAATTTTATCTACGCCAGCCAAGCACTCAAGTGGACCTTAATTATTCAGGACTGGACAGCAGCTGAAATAATAATTAATGATATGAAGGAGCGATTTGTTTTTCCGCAACAGCGTGAAAAAATACGCAAGCTTTATCATCTTGTTCAGTTGCTGAAACAAAAAAATACCGGTTTGAGATTACAATAACCATGAAGCAAAAAACACTCCCCTATCGCGTCTACACTGTTCCGATACTTATTCTTGCCGCTATCGGCATCGCGGCCTCAGCTTACCTCGCCCTGTCTCACTACCGAAACTATACAGACATCGGTTACAGTAGTTTTTGTGCCATTTCCAAATCCATCAATTGCGATACAGTATCACAAAGCCCTTGGTCAATCCTACTCGGTCTTCCTGTGGCGCTTTGGGGAGTTCTCGGCTATACAATATTCTTTCTTCTTGCCTTACCTGCTCAGGTCGATACAAAGGAACGCAGAGGTCTCTGGGACCTGCTCTTCCTTATAGCCCTGCTCTTTTCTCTTATCGACCTCTTTTTCGGCTACATAACAGCCGTAAAGATTGAATCCTACTGCATAGTCTGTTTCCTGACCTATGTGGTCAGTTTTGCCCTCCTGTTCTTAACCTGGATTATCCGACGACGCTTTAACAGCCATTCTCTTCTCACCGGAGTACAGAAAGGACTGGGGTTCCTGCTCCACCAAAAAAGTATCCTGAGCATGCTTGTGCTCCTCGTTCTTGCCTTTAGTGCGCTGAGGCTATTTATCCCGACATACTGGAACTATCATTACCCGCAATTATCAGAAAACATAACAACTGGCGTCACAGAAGAAGGTCACCCTTGGATCGGAGCGGAAGACCCCAAACTCGTAATCAACGAATTTACGGATTATCAGTGTTTTCAATGCAGCAAAGCCCATTTTTTCTTACGCCTTCTTGTTGATAAATATCCAGAGAAGATCCGCTTAGTCCATTATCATTATCCTATGGACGAAAAATTCAATACGGTGCTGGTCAAAGAACCTTTTCATACCGGCTCCGGGATGTTGGCCCTGCTGACAATTGCAGCTGCTCGACAGGATAAATTCTGGGAAGCCAATGACGCTCTATACGCAGTGATTCAGCATGGAATAACCTCCTTTAATATAAAAAAATTTGCAGAGAAACTTCATATTGATGCAGATCAGCTTAAAAAAGATATGCATTCCGCATCTGCGCTTAAACAGGTCGAGTCCGACATCCGTACCGGCTTGAAAAACAATATTATTGGCACCCCCTCCTTTATCGTTGATGGCAAGGTATATATAGGTCGTCTTCCGGACAAAATCCTCGACATCATCAACAAAGAGTAGTCATTGCAGTTCACTGTCTCTCAAAAAAGAGGGGTTATCATCCTCATCAAGGTACTTCTTGCAGGCCTGCTTGTCAGCCTCGCCCTGCTGGCCTGCACGCCCCCCTTCAGCCGGGATGCCCTGATTCATCACCTCCAGCTCCCGAAACTCTATCTCCAACATGGGGGAATCTACGAAATTCCAGAGCTGGTCTTTTCCTACTATCCCATGAACCTTGATCTGCTGTACACGGGAGCCTTTACCTTGGCAGTGACATCTTGGCTAAATACATCCACATGGCCTTCGGCCTTGGAACGGCCCTGCTGCTCTATGTCCATCTGAAAAAAAGATTATCTATCACCTACGGACTTCTGGGTGCCTTATTTTTTCTCAGCATCCCGATCATCGTCAAACTTTCTATCACTGTTTACGTAGACCTCGGTCTTCTCTTTTTCAGCACAGCATCCCTGCTCCTCCTCTTTCATTGGCTGGAGACGGGAAAGCAAAGGAAGTATCTTATCCTTGCCGGACTCTCCTGTGGTTTAGCCATTGGGACAAAGTACAACGGGCTTCTCGTTCTTTTTCTCCTGGCCCTCATGCTCCCGATTCTGATCATCCGCAGTCAGCCGCAAACCAAGAAAGAGGCTGGCACCGCTATCCGAGCAACGGTTTTCTTTTGCCTTGCAGCCTTGGTCAGCGCCTCACCTTTGCTGATTAGAAACGCCGTCTGGACCGGCAACCCAATCTATCCCCTCTATAATAGGTTCTTTAATCGTACACTTACCGTCTCTCCGGCAGATCAGCAACTCGGTACAACAACAGATAAGAAAATAGAAAGCAACAAGGAGAAAAAAAATAGCGGTGCCCGTGGCGTTTTTGCTCGAAGATATGTACTCTACCAGGAAAACATCTGGCAGCTTCTTTTTTTGCCTGTACGCATTTTCTTTGAGGGGCAGGACAATGATCCCCGCTATTTTGACGGTCGCCTGAATCCCTTTCTCTTTTTCCTCCCGTTCCTCAGTTTTCTAGGCATCACGCAGGAAAAGAAACAGCTCCGTCTTGAAAAGATGACGCTGACCGCCTTCTCTGTTTTCTACTTTCTCTTTGCCTTTAACACCGGTGTACTGCGCATCCGCTACTTGGCTCCTATCCTGCCTTTCCTGGTGATTCTCTCCATGTACGGACTCAAAAACCTGGAAAAGCTGGGTGAAAAACATGCGTCGAAAATCGGATTAACTAAGCTGGTCTGGCCACTGACTGTTTCCCTTCTCCTTCTATGGAACGGTAGCTATATCCAGCAACAATTCGTGAAGGTTGATCCATTGAGCTATATCACAGGCCACCTGAGCCGAAATCAATATTTGACTAAACAGATTCCCGAATATCCGGTTATGCAGTATGCAAATAAAAATCTGCCGGATTCTGCAAAAATCATCTGTCTTTTTCTCGGCTGGCGGGGATATTATCTGGACAGGCCGCATCTCTTTGACTCCCACGGTAACCCCGATCTCCTTCTCTCTTGGCTGGGACAGCCTGAAAGTAATGTCGATATGGTTCTGCAAAATCTTCAAGAGCAGAAAATCAGCCATCTTCTGATTCGGGCCGATCTCATGGTGCAGTGGTTACAGAATGCGGAAAGTCACCAGCAGGAACTTTGGAATCAGCTCAGCATAAATCATTTGATTGCAGTACATACACATCTCAACTATATTCTTTATCAAATTAATTTTCGTTCAGTTCGCTAAGCTTTTTCTTCAGCCTCAATCCCTACATCTCATATGCCTGTTTACGAATATACCGCCCTGACTGCACAGGGGAAAAAACAGAAAGGAGTGCTGGATGCTGACTCCATGTCAGCTGCCCGCCAAAAAATCCGCAAGGATGGCAGCTATCCGGTTGAGATCAAAGAAACCGTTCCACGAGGGAGAAAAAAGAGAGAAGAGGCAAATAAAAAAAGCGTTATCTCCCTCCAATTCGGCACAGGAATCAAGCAGCAGGAAATTCATGTTGCAACCCGTCAGCTTGCCACCCTGCTCGGCGCTGGCATTCCCCTTGTCCCGGCCCTGAGCGGCTTAGTTGAGCAGACCACCAACAAAGCACTGCAAACGAAGGTCACCCAGATCAAAGACTCAGTTAATGAGGGAAATTCATTAACCGAGTCTTTGGCAGAGCATCCCACCCTCTTTTCCAAAATCTACATCAATATGGTCCAGGCTGGTGAGGCTTCAGGTTCACTGGATGTGGTTCTTGAAAGGCTGGCCGAGGTCGGTGAACGCCAGCAGGCCATGCGATCGCGAATCGCAGCGGCCCTCATCTACCCGATCTTTATGGCCGTTGTTGGTATTGGGGTACTCTTTCTCCTGATCACCTTTATCGTACCCTCAATCACCAAGGTCTTTACAGATCGAGACCAAGCCCTGCCCCTGCCGACAACAATTTTGATCAGCCTGAGTGATTTCCTCCAAAGCTATTGGATTATTATAGTGTTCCTGGTTATCGGTCTGATCATAGGTATTCGTTTTTTCATCCAACAACCCAAGGGCCAACGGCTCTGGGATACCCTGAAACTTTCCTTTCCAGTGCTCAGAGATCTGAACATAAAAATTGCAGCAGCGACTTTGGGACGTACCATGTCCAGCTTGCTGGAATCCGGTGTCCCCTTGATCACCTCCTTGGGGATTGTCAAAAATATCCTCAATAATGTATTGTTAGCCGATGTTATGGACTTAGCCACTGAAGAGTTGGAAAAGGGAAAAAGCCTGTCTAGCGTCTTGCGTGGCAACAAGTACTTCACCCCCATGCTTGTCCAGATGATTGCGGTGGGGGAGCAGAGTGGTTCCTTGGAAAAAATGCTTGAAAAGGCGGCTGACAGCTATGAGAAGGAAGTGGAAACCAAGGTCTTGGCTATGACCTCGATGATTGAACCGATCATGATTCTGGTTATGGGCTTGGCAGTGAGCTTCATTGTTATCTCTATCCTGCTGCCGATCTTTGAGATGAATCAGCTGATTAAGTAAATCGGCTGGCCGATTACCAATCAGAGGTCAAAAATAAAAAAAAGGGTCGCTAGCATAAGCTGGCGACCCTTTTTTATTTAACATAAAATCCATTATGCGACGTTGCACTATTAAACGCTATTTATGAGCCTGTTGATTAAGTTAAAGGATTTGCGAGTGATCTCAACTGCACAACATGAAATGTGGTCAAGTTTTAAGGACTTAATCAACAGAGTCATTTATTCTCCGCAGTGGGCAGTTACTTTTTCTTTCTTCTGATTCCTATGAGCCCAGCTATGCCGGTGCTGAAAAGAAGCATGGCTGATGGTTCGGGGACTGAATGTGGATTTACAGATTCTACCATCACAACAAAATCAGTATAGTCTTGGTCACTATATTGGCTACCCAAATCTTCAAATGCTAGGATAAACTCATTATTCCCCCACTCTCCCGCAGCAAAAGGCGCTATTTGAATTTCTTCACCTACTCCTTGATAAGCGCCCATATGATCCATGCCATCTGAGTTAAAAGAAGTATCACTATACCACATTCCACCACGAGAACTATGAGAAGAATCTAAGTAAAAACCAAAATCATTAGCAGCAAATGTATCGACATTCGCAAAATTTAAGAAAACATCCCCATTATCCCGGATTGATAGGAGTGTTTGGTCACCTGTGCCACTGCTTCCACCAAAAAGTTGTACCGTGTTATAACGATCAGCCCTGTCAAATATGCCAAACGTGTTATCAGGGGCAAAACCGGCTAACTCTATAATCATCGTGCTAACCGCTCCACCTGAACCGCCAACTGACCAATAGCTGTCACTGAAATCATTTAGTGCATCCGTCGTCACATTAATGGCATTATTACCATCAGTAGCAAGGTCATCAAACACGCCTTGAAGAGTACTACCACTACCATCACCACCAAATGGAAGTGACACAGCCATTGCATTCCCTCCCAACATTCCAACACCAGCCGCAAATACTGCACTTACTAAAAGTTTTTTCTTCATTTTTTTCCTTCCGTTCATTAAAATTAATGAATTAATAATAATAGAGGTCAAAATCCCTAATTTATTTGCCCCCTCTCCTATATATAGGAAGAACATAAAAAGAAAGAAAAGTAAAGAGATAAATTAAAAATAACAATACTATAGTAACAGTTCCCATTCTCAATTTGCCTGTATTTCCTTACGGCGCAACAAAAACAGAATTCGAAATGGAAAAATGTACTCGTGCTGATATCGCAGGGTAAAAAGGAAGGTGTATTGACGGGGTGTACAGCAGGGGATTGTAGCTTCAAATCCCAAATCCAACAGAAAAAAAAGCTGTTCCGGTTTCAGAACATCATCCGAGAAGTATTAGAGTTGTTCCTTAATAACGAAGATTGAAATTCCACAGCCCGGCGGCGATACCGACCACATCATCGTCAAAATTGTTTCTGTGATTGCGGAATCGATGAACAAGTATGTTATACCGTTTTAATCCGCAGATCGCGTTTTCGACAAGGATTCTGATTTTACTCAAGACCTGGTTTTCTTCCTTTTGTTTATCCGACAGTGAAATGATCGGATTCTTTTTACTTTTACGGGGTTTCTTATGGGGAATTCTGATGTTCTCACCGGAATAATCGGATACGATCCCCTGATATCCGAGGTCGGCAAGTACCTTCATGAACTGAAACCATGCCTTCCCAGGCGGAAATTCCTCTTTGAGCATCGTATAGTCATGCGTATGACCGGAGAATGTCCCACCGAGAAAAAATATCGCTTTGTCAAGGGTCGACATCACTGTGTTTTTGACGGTATGTCTTTTTTTTACCGCTGTAATATTCAGGCTGTACGGAATTGTCTTTCGGGCGATGATGATTTCTTTCCGTTACATCGATCAGAAGTGTATCAATGCCGTTCAGCGCTTTCATCAGGTGTCTCCGGTTGAATTGATCGGGATATTACCTGGTTTTTAAAAAAGAACAAGTCTATTATAGACATATTCAACAGCATGATTATGACTGCGCCGATGTCATATAAGAAGATAATGCTCGATATAAAAGATACCTGGAAAAGAGTATAAATCAGCAGAGGAGAAAGAAAAACTCATCGTGAAAAAAGCAACAGCAGTAGCCTTCTTAACAACCGCCTTTTTTTTTCCTTAAGTCGGGCTGATATAAGACACTGGTTCGAACAAAAAATAACCAATATTATCAATACGTCCAAAGAGTCGCCAAAAAAGGCCAATGGCATTATCTATAAATGGGTTGATGAAAAAGGGGCTCGTCATTTCAGCAATATCAAACCCTTTGGCGTGGACAACGTGGAAGCGGTGCCAGATGAAAACTACACGGTTCCTAGGATTACCGTACAAAAAAAGACTGCCCCACCCGTTGCCACCTCAGCGGTGACCTCATCTTCGCGAAAAATCTCAGCGCAAACAAAGCCAAAGAAAAAGCAAGTGGTAAAAATCGCCACGGACAAGGTGGTGCTCTTTACTGCAACCAGCTGTGAATATTGCAAGCAGGCGGTAGAATTTCTTCGCTCTCATCATATTGCCTTTAAAGAATATAACATTGAGAGAGACAAGGTAGCCAAGAAGAAAATGAGGGCTGCGGGCGGGGTCCAGCATGTACCTTTTGCCGTCATTCAAGGCAAAAAGATTCATGGGTTTTCAGAAGGAAGCTATAGAAGAGCATTAAACCTGCCTGCAAGCCGAGGCCTGAGCTCTCAGCAACGAATTCGTTCCACAGGAAGAACCTGACGGAAACGACGATAGAGTAAGTTTACTCGTTCACCATCTCCGCCATCTCCTCACCGCCAAGATCTACGCACAACGTCGTAAAACATCCTCAATAACCTCCTGACTGTACTGATTCAAACGCCATACCTTGGCCAACCCTAAGGCGTTTTCGGCAATACGAGGAATATCCTCTGCCGGGATATTCAGCTCCGCCAGCGTGACAGGACTGTGTACCTTACTGAACCAGCTGTGGAGAAAAGCAATCGTTTGTTCTGCGATAACGGTATCACCTTCCCCTGCCAGCTCTTGTTGTTCCGCAGGCGGAAGAATCCCCCGCCCCAGCCGGGCAATACGAGCGGCATCCTGCTCCAGATACCATTGCAACCAACCGGGCATAACCACGGACAGCCCGGCCCCATGCGGTACATCATAAAGGGCACTGAGGGAATGCTCAATCATATGCATGGGA
>MTKO01000095.1 GCA_004028505.1 Candidatus Electrothrix aarhusensis | reverse complement strand
GGGGGGAACGCTTTTAAAGGAAATCAAGCAAAGGCGTGCCCCATGGTTTTATGCACTCAAAAAATGGAAGGACCGTTTCCAACCACTGTGTGAATTGAATCATTCAGCAAGCACTTTAATCGCAGCAGCATTTTCGATAGTGGCTCACGCTAATGGAGAAGAAGAAAACTACGTAACTTCTCAAAGTTTGAGCGGGATGTTAAACGGCCAACTTAATGAGGGACAGAACAAAGACAAAGGTGTCATATCGCAATACGCAACTTTGCTTACCCGGTTGCTTGAGAATACGGCACAATATAAACTCTTGGAAACAAAAGTAGGTGATCATATCAAGAGAGCTACGGCAACGCAAGTTGATGAGTCTTCTCAAGAATGGAAATTATTAAAAAAGCTTTTACCGGAAGCACTTGATCCAGTAATTAGAGAGGAATTGATATATTATGATGCGCTACCAGACTGGGCAAAGAATGATACAACGCCCCGCAAAAGCTATTAAAATAGCTCCTGCTGATTAACCCACTGATAGGAAACGACAAAAAATAACCGAACAAAAAACTACAACCGACCGCAAGAAGTACCCAACAATGGTAAAAGCAAGAAAAAAACTCACGCCTGCCCAAAAACGCGCAAAGAAGAAGGCAAAGGAAGAAAGGCAGAAAAAATACATGTGGGTCTTCATGAATGGCAAGCAGGTTAGGGTAAAGCGTCCAGAACCAAAAGATGAGTTTGATTCAGAAGAATTTATTAGAAATAACGCTGACCCCATTTGGCTTCATCAAAATGGAATGTGGGAATATATGGAACAAGAACAAGATGAAGAAATGAAACCATTTATTTATAACTACTGTGGGCGGTGGAAAGACAGCGAAGGGAATGTGCTGATCATTGAACCAGTGAATGACAGCCAGGTACATGTCACCTATATAAGGGCTGGTGAGGATGGGCCTCTGTTGCGTCCATGGCTCGATAATCTTCCCGCTGCAAAAATGATTGGTGGTTGTGATCCGGAAGATTGGGATGCATCATTCAAGATTGAGCTTTCAAAGCCGGGTGACGGTTTTTGTTTGAGCTTGGATTTCCACTTCGGAACCGGGGATTACAACACAGTTGGTCCGTCGATAATTCGCTATGAAAAAGATAGCCACTTTGATAAATACTCTTATTTGTTTGGTAAGTTAAGCCCATATAAACAGGATAGTAATAGCGGTAATGCACATTGAACCCCTAGCTCATATTTGAATATGCCCGAAAAAAAAGAATTTACCCTCTCGCCTTTTCAACAAGATGTTTTCAAGGCTCAAGAAATCAGTCAAAAAGCGCCTGGAACTGTTGTAGAAGACTTTATAAAGTTGTTGGATTTTATAGGGGATACAGGTGTTCCTGTCTCTAAAGCAAAAAAACTTTTCCCTTTAGCACAGCTTTCGGAAATCAACAGACAACTCACTCACCCTTTAACCATAAAGCTGAAACGTCCCGTTCAAAAATCGTACCCTCATATCAATGCGCTCTATCTGCTTGTTCGCGCTTCAGGGCTAGGGGTTATTTCCAGCAAAGGGAAAAAACATCACTTGGTTTTAGATAGCAATATTCTTGAATTATGGGGGAATCTCACCCTGGCAGATCGTTATTTTTCTTTGCTTGAAGCATGGTGGTGTAGGGGACGTGATGAGATTATCGGAGAGCGGGAAGGAAGAGGGATGTTTGACCCTCTGCTTCGATGTTTGGATTTTGTCATCAAGATGCCGAAAAATAGAGTAAAGATAGCAGGGAATAAGCAAGAAGAGGGCCGTCTGAAATATTTGCCGGGACATCACTCCCTGGCTTTGCTGGAATTATTCGGGTTTATCGATATACAATCCAGCGAACCCGATAGAGGGCAAGGGTGGCGCATTGAAAATATTACTTCAACGGATTGGGGGAAAGCTGTCCTGGAAAGTGCTCGGGAAGTAACGCAACAGAAGTTGGATCTCCTCTTGCTGGATAGGTCAGTTGAGAAAATTAAGGTGGCGAGTTTTGAACTGTGGCGGACAACTGTTCAGCCGTATTTTACCGATTGGAACACCGTCTTGACACCACCTCAAGCTCCATTTCAACAAGGGGTCCATGTTTTCAAGGTATCTATCGGCAAGGTATGGAGAAAGATAGCTGTTTCAGGAGATTCTGATTTTGAGATTCTCGCTCAAGAGATTCTCAAGGCTTTTGAGTTTTATAATGATCGCTTGTATCAGTTTATTTACAACGATCATTATGGGTTGAAAAGATATATCAATCACCCATCTCTTGATCTAGGAGAGGGTGATCCTTGTACGAACGAAGTTCGGCTTGGAGAGCTTTCATTTTTCCCTGGAATGGAAATGACGTTCTTCTTTGATGTTGATGATTGTTGGGAGTTTTTAGTTGTTGTGGAGGAAATAGATTCCAATAAAACTGATGGATCAGAGCCTGTTATTCTTGAGCGTCACGGAAAGGCACCTGAGCAATACCCTGATTATGGTGAGTGGTGAAAAGAAGCAGAGTAGCGTAGGTCCGATTGAGTGCAGCGAGCGAAATCAGATAGTGTGAGCAATGAACTGTCCACGTTCGTTACACTCAAGCAAGATCTACCGGGCTACGAATGTATATCACGGAATAACACATCCTGGCCCGTCAGTATCGAGCTGACTGAGCAGCTCTTTCTCGATCTCCCGCCAAAGTTCAGCATAGGTCTGCCCGGCCTTTGAGTCGGGCAGATAAGCCGGTACCGGCTGACGATATATCCCCATCTTTTCAATATCCGTTACATAGGGGATAAAGGTGTTGAGGATACGCTTTCTCCCCTTAAAATGATCAATCATATCACGGTGAATCGTCTTTTTTTGCTCCACCATTGAAAAAACAACAAAGAGCTTACTCCGATCAATACCGCTTCCTTTGAAAAAGTCCAACAGCTTGGTAAAGGACAGCATGGACAGGGTTGTGGGGATAAAGGGGATCAGGACCATGTCTGCTGCGTAGAAAATATTTTCCGAAAGCAAAGTGATATTGGGCGGGCAATCAAGAAAGATATGTTGGTATTCAGCTTTCAACGGATCAAGGATCGGTTTTAGGCGTTTTCTTGACTTCTTCATATGGTTGAGAGCGATATCCAGGTTGCGATAGGAAAAATCCGATGGCAGGATATCCAGATGCTCATAATCTGTCCCACGAATGCTCTGTTCCAGGCTGCTGCCGCCCTCAAGAAAATGATCAGCAGAGAACTTTTTCTTCGATTTTACCCGAAAATAATAGCTGGATGATCCCTGGGGGTCAAGATCGCAAAGCAGGGTATTATTACCGGTTGCAGCCGACATATAGGAAAGATTAACAGCGGTGGCTGTTTTGCCGACTCCGCCTTTGATATTATAAACAGCAATAATTGCCATGGGAGCTCCTCAAACAATGGGGAAAGAAAAGATTATCGGTTCGGCTTCTGCTCTGTTGCAAAGAGATTCTCATACAGCGAGATATTCTCTTGAGAGGAAAAACAGCGAAAAGCAGCCTCGAATTCGGTTCGGACCTGCTGTTGTTCATGATAGAGGTTGGTCAACAGGCCACCGATGGCGGCCCCCATTTTTTTTGCCTTGCCGGAGCCCGGCTTGAGACTGGCAAGATAGTTATTGAGCATGTCCTGCTGTACCGAAAGGTCATTGAACAGACCGAGATTATTTTGAAGATTTTTGAGTTGCTTAATCAGGCGTTTCATCTCTTTTGGAGGGTAAAGAGAGCTGAAAAATTCTAGGCAATAGCGCAGCTTTTTCCCCTGAATACGGAGGCGATGTAAACTTTCATCCGGTGAGTCAGTATCAATGGCTCGGCCATCGCGCAGGACCCGTTCAAAGCGTTTCCGGATGATCTTCTTTGCCATAATGCCGATGACAGGTGTTTTCTCTGTCGCCTCGGTGTTCTTCTTTTGCCGGAGATATTTTTCCCAATCCTTGATGATGGTCTTGTACTGCGAGGATTGCAGGGCCTGAACCAGCTTTTCCTGTTCTTTTTTCCGCTGTTCTGCCAGATCCTCGAAAAAATAGTGAAGTCCCTTTTGGAGATGATCCGGCAACATGGCCTTATAATCTTCCTCCATAAGGAGATACACATCAAGATCGCGAACCGGACCGGTAATTTTACCGAGATAACGAAATTCTTCTTTAAAGCGAGCACTGATCTTCGGTTCAAGCGCCTTCTTAATCATGTCTAGGCCGGAGCGGGTTCGACGGATCGCCACCCGAAAATCGTGAAGGAATTCGCTGTCCAAATCATCAAGAATACCCTGTTCATTTTTTTGCATGGTGCCCAAGAGATCACGGTAGATGCTCTTTGCCGCTGTCAGAGCAGCCATATCCGACTTTAGAGTAACGGAGAATTTTGAGCTGTAGTCCTGGGGTGAACGTCCTTTGGCTGCCAGCGCAGTTTTTAAATCCTGTTCTTTAGTACAGGGCTGAGGGCTGCCAAATGCTTCCAGATCCTGCTCCAGTCGCTGAAACCATTTCTCGTAACCGCGCACCTGGTGCAGCTGGACAGAGCAGATTGGCTGATCGCTTTCTCCTGTTTCCACCCTCAGTTCGGAAAGGATAAGCGTAGCAACGGTTTTTTCATCCTTATTCAGGATACGGAGCTGCCGTGTTGTTTGGGAAAAGCTGCTCTGCAGAAGCAGGGTTCGCATCTCCAAAACAGGAGCGAGTTTTTGTTTCAGGGCTGAGTCGGGCAACTGCCAGTAAAAACCTGGAGCTTCACCGGAGATCGGTAAGGAGGGGACAAGGTCACGACCAACCGGATCGGTCAGGTGAAGCCCGTTGTTCTGTTCAAAGCAGAGGAGAGCATTTGAGTAGAGGCGCCAGTCAAAGCTATCGTAAAAATGTAGTGTCGTGGTTTGTGCAGGAGCGTCCTGAACAGTGTATTTTTTTCCCAGTTCGTCTGCCAGCTCCTGAAGAGTAGCAGGGGCAGGGAGCTGCCTGGAAAGCTGTGCAAGAGGTTTCATGAAAAGAATCCTGTTCTGTGGTTTCAGGGTATCGAAGAAAAGAATGATGCTGTAAAGCTATAAAAATAACTCGTCAGCTCAGAGTATAAAGGGAAAGCGAGGAGCGAGGCAAGCAAAACTTGTATAATGTTGAGTTAACCGGCGAGGTTCAGTTTCTTCTTGACGTTTCTTCTTGATCATCGTGCAGGAAAAAAGCAAAAAGGGCAGCTCTTGCGAGCTGCCCTTGCTAACAACAGGCGAAGAGAAAACACCTGTATGTTAATAAAATTAATGTTCTGTCTGACTCGGGTGATAATTCAGCTCTGTAAACCCGGCAGCCATAATCTGACCAGCAACCGTCTCAGCCTCCTGCCATGCGTCTTGTTCTGCAAACGATAATTCGCGAAACATTTTCGGTGACGGGCTCCAATCACGACATTCTCGACAAAAAGCAAGGTAGGCTGCCATACCTGTAATCCCATATTCATCAAAAAAAGACATGACCTTAGGCGTGCCTGAGGAAATAAGAAAGCTAGCCTCGGCAACAGAATGCCAAACATTCACCCATGCTGATTCCATGATACTCGGAGCAGCAGTAATTGTGCGATGAATAGGCTCGGTCATGCTGCGATATGTTGACCCTTCAGGCGGAGTTGTAAATTCTATGCAGGTAATACGGATTTTGTCACTATTGGTCATTTCGGCAAAAACTCGCTGGGCTTCAAGAGCTGCTTCAATTTCGAATTCATACACTTCTCTGCCGAGATATCCTTTTTTGTACAAACCTTTACCATGCTGATTAACCATCATCAACCAAATATTTCGATCCATTTTATATCTCGCTGTTGACTTCTAACTCCCCATAACAGGTGTTATGTGAAGCCTGTTCCTCATTTCCTCCCCTGCATGTGCTCAGAGAAAATGAGCCGTACGTCCTTCTTCTCTACTTGATGTTGAGGGATAAGCGAAAAAATAAATTTCTGCTCATTTTTCAATGATCTTCTGTTATCATTTCTAATGACTGTGATTATGAAAGCGGTTGCAGTGTAATGTCAAGGCAGTACTTCTTGATCAGCTTAAGCCGCTCTTTTACAGTTATACGAAAATAAAAAGGACTCAGCATCAAGATGCGAACTGCTTCACGATGTTCCATTTTGTTCACCCTTTTATTGTTTGTGTTGTTGTCTTGCTCTTCCTCTTAATTATAATGGTATAATAAATTGTACTAGATGTATAGTTTTTTTATACCACAGAGTATCTTTGTTGGACCTTCACACCTATTGTCAGGCTCGCACCTAGTATCTAAAATCGTTATAATATAATGTTTTTAAAGGAGAATTTTTAAAATGAAGATAACGCTTCCATTCCTGGGAAAAACAAAAGAAAAATACCTGGATCAGGCAATACAGGATTATGCAGGACGGCTGCGGCGCTATCTGCCGCTGGAGATAAAGGTACTGAAAAGCAGGCATGCAAAAAATGACGCTGAGCAGGTCATCATGGCCCGTGAAGCGGAACAGCTGCTCAGCCATGCCTCCTCTGCCTCACTGACCGTGGCCTTAGACCCCACAGGGCGTGAGCAGACCTCGGAAGAAATAGCCGCAGCTCTTCAAGCCTGGGAAGATCGGGGAATACAGACGCTTTGTTTTCTCATTGGTGGTCATCTCGGGCTGGATCAACAGGTACGTCGGCAGGCCGACCAGATTTGGTCGCTGTCACGCCTTACTTTTACCCATGAGATGACCCGCTTCATCCTTCTGGAGCAGCTTTATCGGGCTTGCTCCATTAAGTCCGGGCATAATTATCATAAATAATTAAAGAAAATATTATCTACTTATAAAAAATCGTGTCTTGCAAAAAGGATTCTTTCCCTGTACACTAGCCCCGTCTTTTTATCCTATAATATTAATACATTCAGAGAGACACCTAATGTATCGCGTAAACTGCAAGATCTTTTTTTTCTCTATTGTCCCGACAACATTTTTTCTTCTTTTTTTCCCCAGCACCTGCCTAGTACTTAGCGGGCATCAGGCCGAAGCAGAGGTGGTCTCGCGATCTCCGGTTTCTTCACCTAACAGCGATACCTTACAAAAGGTTCTTCTTTCTAAGCAAGCTCTTAAAGAGAAACTATTAGAAGCAGAGAAGGAACTCAAGAAAGAGAAGACCGAGGTCCGCCAGGAAGCTCTCCGAGCAGAAATCCAAGAAATATCTTCCCGTATCCAGGCCTTGGACAGTGATTTTGAAAGCATTGTTTCTGGAGTGGATCCGGCAGAGTTTTCAGTGATTACGGAAAACGTTGACTGGCAGCAGGAATTGCGGGAACTGCTCAGTCCGATTCTTGAAGAAACAAGAAAGATGACGGCTCGGCCCCGTGAGATGGAAGCCTTGCGTAAGCAGGTGGCTCTTTACCAGAAACGTATTAATCTGACAGATAATGCTATAAAAAATATTCAGCAGCATATTAATGGTGCCGACTCCGAGACAATGAAAAAGGAGTTGAATCCTCTACTTTTCTCTCGGCAACAGCGCCACGATGAGCTCAAGGCTCGCTTGGCCGCTGTGCAACAGCAATTGGCAGAAAAAGAACAGAATAAGGTTTCGATCTTACATTCAATCAAAGCGATTTTTCGGGAGTTTTTCAAAAGCAGAGGGCTTAATTTTCTTCTTGCACTGTCAGCCTTTTTTGTCGTTTTTCTTCTGATGCGTGAGACTCAGCGGCTTATCCATAAGAGAACACGTTTGGGGCGATTAGGAGAGCACCGCTCCTTTCTTCTGCGCCTGACCCTCATTGTCTATTATTTATTAACCTTCCTGATCGCGGTCACAGCCTTTGTTTTAGTGCTGTATCTTTCGGGCGATTGGGTTCTGCTCGGCCTTGCCTTTCTTTTCCTGTTCGGTGTTGTCTGGACCAGTAAGCAGACCCTGCCCAAATTTTGGGAACAGGCCCAGCTTCTGCTCAACCTGAGCACAGTACGCGAGGGTGAACGCATTATTTACCAGGGACTTCCCTGGCGAGTTATGGCCTTAAATCTCTATACCCGGCTCCATAATCCGGATCTTCGGGGCGGCATGATTCGCCTCCCCTTATCCGCTCTTATTGGTTTGGAATCCAGACCGTTCTATACGGATGAGCCCTGGTTTCCCACCAAAACAGGAGAATTGATTGAACTGTCTGATGGCACCATAGGCACCATCGCCCTGCAAACCCCAGAGCAGGTGGTGCTGGATACCCGAGGCGGAGCCAGAAAAACCTATGCTACTCTGACCTTTCTCGGACTTAACCCGATCAATTACTCTGTCAATAGCTTTGCCGTTTTTACCGACTTCGGCATTGATTACGCCTGCCAGCCGGACATAACCCGAACCATTCCTGATCTTCTCCATGCCTATATCATCAAGGCGCTGGAAATAAAAGAGTATGGCCCTGATTTGATTGAACTGATAGTGGATTTCAAGACAGCAGCAGCCTCCTCGTTGAATCTCCTGATTTTTGCCAAATTTCAAGGCAGTCAGGCTGAAAATTATTTTGCGCTTTCTCGTTTTCTTCAACAGGCCGCTGTTGATGCGTGCTCCGAATACGGCTGGGGTATTCCGTTCACTCAGGTTACGCTGCATCAGGCTGAGAGTTTAATAGCTCTTGATGAAAAATAAAAAACCACCTCCTGATAGGGGTGGTTTTATCAGTAATAATAAAGGATAAGGGAGTGATCGTCAGGCTCCACATACTCCGGGCAAGGCCGCGCAGGATCATAATCCTTATAGGCCGGATCATCATAATTCTGATGGCAGGGCAGGCAAAGCCCAACCCGGAGGATACGCCGGAGTTCCTCAGCATTAAAAGGTCGCAAATCAGCACGAGAGCCGTGTTGGAGCTGTTTGCCGTCAATGGTGACAAAGGCATCCAAGGGCACGGTTCTCTTTTTTTCCAGGGTATCTAGGCCCTGACCAACCGGATGGAATGTCCATTTGCCGTCCTTTTTTACCACAGTGCCCTCACCGAGACCGATGGTCTTGGGTGAAGTATGGCAGTCCTTGCAGGGTCGCCCTTTAGCTTGGGTGGTGTGGGGGTTAATAGCGGCCATTGTAAAACGATTAAAGCCGCCTTCAACCTTGCCGTCTTTGTCAATCAGGGTGACGATATCCTGGCAACCTGGCGTGACAATCACCACCTTGTCGCCCCAAACCCCTAACATAGGTTTTTCATAACGGATATAGGATCGACCTTCTTCCCACCAGCCCTCAGTTTCCTTGATGGTGAGTTTATCCAGATGGGTGTCGCGAGCATCGCGCTTGGCATGGCAGCCATAGCATTGCGGCACCCAGGTGGAATGGCAGGATTCGCAGCTCATCCGTTTATGGCCAGGAAAGGCGCAGGCCTCGTCTTTTGGGGGCCTTAGCGGGTAGACTTTATCGTTATTGCGCCCGGTCAGGATAAAACCATCCCCTTCCTGTTTAACATTAGTGAGCTTCCGATTTTTACGGGTCATGCCCGGCTTCTCGGAATGACAGCCCTCACAGCTAATTTCTAGCTGCTCCTCATAATGGGCATACTGGGTACCGTCGCCCATGATTTCTTCACGGGTATGGCAGTCAATGCAGGACATACTCTTTGTATGATGCACATCCTCGGCAATCTCCAAGTAGAAGCGGCTGCCGGGCAGGCGCTGTGAGGAAGGCTCGCCTTTTTCATAAGGAGTGCCGTAGCCTTCTGCTTCAAATTTCCCGGTATAAGAAAGACCGATACGGCCAGAGCGATTATGGCAGCGGATACAGTTTTGGTCCGGAACTTTTTTCGTGATCAGCGGATGCGGTTTTTTTGCTGGCTTCCCATTGCTCTTTTCTTCAAAGGAGTCCACCGTAGTGGGCGTATCCCCCTCAGCCGGGACATAATGGCAGGCTGAACAACCGCCGCCTTTTTCATTAAAGAATTTCGGGTAACCCGGCAAATCGTTCTTCTGCTTCCAGAGATGGCAGGTGGCGCAGAGTTTGCGGTAATAATCCAGGGCCAATGAGGTCTCGCCGCTTTCCAGCAACTCCTCCACCGTGATCTCCGCATCTTGGCTGTCCCGCTCTCCCCAGTAATAGAGGAGGGTGGAGAGAATGCCCCGATTGGTGGCCATCAGGGAGTTCTTCACCTTATGTACATCAGCAGGATGACAGCCCTTGGTACCGCAGGTCTGCTCCGCCACCCGCAAATCGCCGGGGTTGATCACCATGCCGGTGTGGGCCTTTTCCTTGTCAGTCGCTGCGGCATCGCCGAGATGACAGGGCGAGCAACCGACCATATGGGCGGCATGGGCCGGATCCGGCTTTTCGTCGACATGGCAGGACAGACACATTTCCAGAAAACCGGCAGTGGTTATTTTAATTTCATCGGGTCGTTCTGTGGTCTGCTCTTTGTAGACAAGATAGCCGACAACTGCTCCGACACAGAGTAGGGCGATAAGGGGGGGGATGTATTGTGATGGTTTGGGCATAACTATTCGAGAAATTCCGAAAGATTCTTTTTTGCTTACTCAGTTTTTATAAAGGGAGGTGACTTCCTATGTACCGATAAAAACCGTATGACTCTCGGGTTGAACAAAGAAATGCATTCTGATACCCTGATGAAACTTAACATGATTTTCAAAAAATATTTTTTTACCGGTCGGGAGATAAAATTCCCGCGCCTTTTTTAGCTTTGGATTTTTCCTGACCGGTTCTGACTCCCCACTGACTTTATTTTTCAAGCCAAACTGCCGCAAAGTGGCATGGGTATACTTGGTGATACGCCCATCCCGCCAATCCTCCGCAAAGGTATTAAGAACACTCAGGGCATCTTTGATCTGCTCAAGTAAATTTATCGGGTAGGGCCATGTTCTTAGTTGTTCCTGCGATTTGCCGCAAAAATATAAACGGGGATAGAGTGTCTGCGATTGTTCAAGCAACTCTCTTCCCGAACGGATTCTCCTCTGCACCTTTTTCTGTAATTCCGGCTTTTCCTTTTCAAACTGCTCAATGGAATACAGGTTGCGCAATTCGTCTGTTGAGTTGACAATTTCGCCGTCATTAGACAATTTTTCAACAAGAACTGCGATAGGGGAAGATGTCCAAGGTGGGCGGGTTGGAAAACTCAGCAAGGGGGATTCGTGCCATGCGGCAGCTTTAAGAGCCGATAAGTTTTCTTGTGTGTCCGGCAGGTAGGTATCAAACAACTCAACATCTCTTACACTGTCTTTAGTAGAAAAAAGAGGCTGGCTGGTTTTGATGCTGCGAAAGGCTCTGATGCTCTCCCGGTATTCTGGATCATTGCTATGCTGCTGATACCAGTCCTGCCAGAAACAACCCTTTACCAATTCAAGCCGAAACCAATCTCCGTCAATGCTTTCATCTACAAGAATAACGGTGAACCCTATTCGTTGCGTGCTTAAACAGATTTTTAAAAATTCGATAATTGCCAGGTGAATATCTTCCGGTGAAGTCAATGGCAGGGAATGATGATTAAAGACGAGCGGATGACTCACAACAGCTTCTCCAGCTGACGATCCCATTCATCAAAAAAACCATCCGGCCAACAGCTCATTCGTCCGTTGCTATCAATCTCCGGCGAAATAACCGTCGAGGCATGGGCGGCAGATCCTTTGTCCCGCTCAAGGAAAAAGAATTTTACGTCTTCCGGTTCAACGATGTTATCTTTTACTGCAACCCGTACTCCGTTGAGAAAATGGTCGGAATGGGTTTCAATGAACATTTGTACTCCGCTCTTTGCAGCGATGGCGCATAGCTTACCCACTAAGGCTTGTCCGGCAGGATGGAGGTGTGATTCCGGGTTTTCAATAATCAGCATGTCTCCCGGTTGGGCGCGGAGAATGGCCGTAATAACCGGTAAAACATAGGTTATACCGAATCCGACATTCTGCGGTTTGAAATCAGCTGTAATTTCCTTGCCCTGATCAAAAGCATAGCCCAGTGAAACGGAATTAGTGGCAGGCTGCATGGTTGCGTGTATACGCAGACCAGGCGATATTTCCGCCATCCAGCGATCAAGATTTTCCAATAAGGTCGATGAAGTAGCCTCCGAATGACGCAAGGCAGGTATTGCAAGAGATTTTTGCCCGTTTTCCGCGATAAAATGGGCGGTGTATTCTCCACGATTCCCTAACGAATTCAAATCATAAACAGAATAACTCGATGCTTCGTAGGAGGGCTTGGGGCTGATTCTATCAGCAGATAGATACTGAAAATCTTTATTGAACAAACTTACTTTTTCAGGGGGATAATCTTTTTCCCAAAAGACATGTCGTTCAATTGGCTGGAGATCTGATTGGGGGGCATAATTAAAACACAGTTGTAACGGTTTCTGTTCTGACCACGTTAAAATGAATTGAATATTATTTGTTTCAGACTGTTCCGCAAGGACATCTCGTCCTGTTCCGAGGGTAGCATACTCTCCTTTCAACAACAGCCCTTTGTCAAACAGAGTATTTCGTTCATAAGACTGCCGCAACAGGAGCAAGGTCTGAATCAGAGTGGATTTGCCCATCCCGTTCAGTCCTGTAAAAATATTCAACGAAGTTAACGGAAAACTGGCATCCAGCAAAGTTTTGAAACCTTGAACACGTATAAATTCAAGCATCTAATACCTCGTTGATCAATTTTTGTACCTTCTCACAACGAATTCGATAGGAATTTTTTGTTTGAGTAGAGAACGTTATACTCCGAAAGTAAATTTCGTCGTTGGTTATCAGGCGAATATGTTTTTTCTGAAGAATTTCTTTTTTTGCGGCAAGTCTATCTATTCCATCCTCTGGTAAACGAGCCAAGGCAACCGTCCAAACTTCGAACAGGGTGGAATTCTTTCGTCGGCGTTTCACGGTCTCCCCGTTATCCGTTATTTTTTCAAACGCTGTTTCTCCAAAAATATTCCAGCTCCGCTTGAGAGCCGTACGGTACTTTTCTCCCAAAAGATTTAATTCGTCCTTATTCATTTCCTCCAGTTTCACCATCATTTCATCAAGAAATACGGTGATATTTTTTTTAGTCTCTAAGTAATTCATTGTATAAAAAGCCAAAAAACGAAGGGCGAGTTCCTGTCCCTGCATTCTCTTTGTGTTGGCTCCGATGGTTTTTTTCATGTACTTATTTTTCGATAACCCCCTCAGATAACTTCGTAACCGAGGGCTTGCCAAGGCATTACGAATTTCCTGAAAGTTGAGTGTTAGTCCTCCAGTATTGATCCTTCTAAATATCGAATACTTAACCTCGTCAGGGGTGCCCGGTTGAATAAGAAAAATCGTAATTGAGCACTCATCAATACGACGTTGATAGGTTCGTGGCAGATCGTCATAGGTTGCTCCGTGTAGATCCTCTAAATATTCTAATCCATTGAGCGAGAGCTTCTTGTCAACAACAAATTTTTTAATTGAAGATAGGCGCTGGAGCCCATCTACCACAAGCCATTTATCGTCATCTGTCGCATCAAAATAGAAGGCTGGCAGAGGAATCCGAATAAGAATGGACTCAATAAGTCGAGACATCTGTTTATTTTTCCAGAGTTCCGCTTCACGCTGGAAATCTGTGTTCATGTCGATTTCGCCGTGATCAAGGCGTTTGACAAGATTGTTTAGGCTGTCCTGCTTGGAAATAATGTTTATTTCATTCGGATTGAACGGCTCTTCCATAAACGGTTCTTCGTCGGTACCATCCTCCGATGGTTCTTCATCGGGAAAGTCGATTTCAATTTCTTCATCCAAATCCGAAGCCTCAGCGCCCTTTTTCGTACCACTTGAATTCATGGCTTTCATAAATCATTATCAACTTGTTGATATTTTAAAAGTAAACTAGAGTACGCAGTATCACTCCCCAGGAAAAGTAACCGTAAAAGTCGTCCCAATTCCTTCCTCACTCTCAACCGCGATCTCACCCCCATGCTGCTCAACAATATTCTTGGTAATAGCGAGTCCCAGGCCGGTACCTCGGTTTTTATCAGTAAAGAAGGGAATGAAGATCTGCTCCAGTTTTTCCGGCGGCATACCGGATCCGGTGTCGGTGATTGCCAGCGAAATTCCTTCGGCCCCTGTAAAGGTGCGAACCGTTAATTTACCGCCCTCGGGCATGGCATGGATGGCGTTGAAAACGATATTGAGCAGCACTTGATAGACCTGATCCTCGTCCATAGCGCATTCAGGCAGCTCTGGATCCAGTTCATTGATCAGTTCAATATGTTTATCGCTGAACTCGACGTCCATGAACAAGGCCAAGCGCTGCACAAGGCGATTGAAGGAACCAGAAGTCTTCGTCGGAGTTTTGGGTCGGGCAAAGTCGAGGAATTCCCGAACAATACCATCCAGCCGGGTAATTTCATCAACAATAATCTTGGCGAGATGCTCGTTACCCGGTGCCAGTTTGGCGAGCCGTTTACCAAGGATTTCCGCTGTGGAGCGGACAATGCCCAAGGGGTTCTTGATCTCATGGGAAACAGAGGCGACCATGCTGCCCAGCACGGCCAGCCGTTGAGCCTCATGCAGCTGTTGCTCCAGTTCTCGCCGCTCCTCGGCCCGAGCCTCCATGATCCGGTTGGCCCGAATCACGATGGCGCTCAGGACCGCGAACAAGATCCCCATAACGGTCAAAGAGAGCAAAAGTACCCTAAACTGCAAGGAAACCACTGCCTCCAGATCCTCTGACAGATCTTTAACCACCAGAATGACACCCATGATCTCGCCGGAACGATCGCCCACCCGTCGCTCCTGACGAAAAGGGACATAGGTTTTGAGGGTGCAGAACATGGGGGAAGCGCCGGGTAGCAGATTGAGCATGGAGCCGTTGGAGATCAACAGCGAGGTGCTTTCACCGGTCAAGGCCTTCTTATACTCAATCCCGCCGATATTTTTTTTGCCCACCAAGGCTGCATCCGTGGAATAGGAGACAATATTTTCGCGGGAGTCAAAGATGGTGACCGCCTCGATATTCATACCTCGGGTGATGTTATGCACCATCTGATCCAGCAGTTCAAACTGGGTCTCATCAGAAAGAGCGATACGCCCAAAACGGATGACTGTTGGGATGACAAAGCTATGAAAAACTTGACGATTCAGGTTCTCAGCAAACATGCGGGAATAGCTCTCACTCCTATCCAACATGGTATCTCTGGCATTATCGGAAAAACTCCAGGTCAAAACAAAGGAGGCAACCAAGATGACAGAGAGCGAGGTGAAGGAGAAGTATTTTACTAGGGCAAAGGGCTGTACCCCTCGCTGTTCTTCAGGTTTCCAGGACGGATCAGGTTGTTCGTTCATAGAGGTCTTCGGCTGCGAGTTCAAGGTGGTGCCTGATTTTTTTTATGTTTTCCGATGAGCAGGATAAGTGATCAAGCAGTAGTTCTCGAATAGTAAACGTTGAGGCGGCGGATTGCCAGCAAAAAGGCCGATGAAGTCTCTTACAAGACAAGGGCAGGGCAGCTTTACTCTGCCTGCTCCCGGCGTAATCGAACCGGCACAAGCCCGCGCACCGAATTGGCCACATACAGCTCTTCCGCCTTAAGGAGATCTCCCATCCTCAGCACCTGCTCGACCGCCTTGCCCTGCTCCAGAAGCATCCGTCTGTAGGTGCCTGCCAGCAGACCGCAACCCGCTGGCGGGGTCAGGAGGCGTTCGTTTTTTTGCAGACGGAGAAAGATATTGGTAATCGCGCCCTCAGTGATTTCCTCGGCTGTATTGGTGAACAGAATATCGTAGCAGCCCTGCTCTGTGGCTCGCTGAAATTCTCGGGTGTAGAGTTCCCGGCGGGTTGTTTTATGAAAGCGATGGGGATCACGGGCATCCACCTGCTCTTGGGAAAAGATAACCTGAGCAGGCTCTTCCGAGACAGAATCAGCTACATCAGGCTCAGGTAAGGGCACGGAACTTATTTCCAGGCGACCGTCCCGATGAAGTAGCAGGCGTACTCGCCATTGCCCGGTTCTTTCTTTATTTTTTACGTCCACGCTCAGTTCAGCCGCTGTCTCCTCTAAACATCCCCGAACTTCCTCGGGATCATAGCAAAAATGAAAATAGCGGGCAGAGTCCTGCAACCGCTCCATGTGGTACTTCAATAGAAAATACCCCTTCTCTAGCTGCCAGAGAAGGGTTTCGATGAGTTGGAAATCTGCTTTGCTCTTGGTGAGAAAATGACTCTTGAGCAGGCATTCCTCCCATTCAGCCTCAGCAACTGAATCCGTAACAATGCCTGAGCCGATTCCCATTTTGCCCTGTCCTTTGTTTAACTCCAAGGTGCGAATCGGCACGTTGAAGCAGCTTTGCTTCGGCCCAGTATAGCCGATAGCCCCGCAGTACACCCCTCTGGGCTGTTGCTCCAGCTCGCGAATAATCTCCATAGTGCGGATTTTCGGAGCCCCTGTAATTGATCCGCAAGGAAAAAGGGCCTCAATAAGCTGTTTGAAGGAAAGGGGGCTGGTGCCTGCCGCGCTCGGATCCTGTTGTGCAAAGACCCCATCAATGGTGGAAGTCATTTGCAGGAGGGATTCATAGATCTCCACATCAAAGAGTGAGCGGGGCTGCACCCTTCCTTGTGTTTTTCCCTGCTTTCCCTGAGCATCCCCATAAAGAAGTCGCCCCAGATCATTGCGGAGCAGATCAACGATCATCACATTTTCACTTTGATTTTTCGGATCAGAGCGTAGCTCTTCCTGCCGAGCTGCATCTTCCGCATTGGTTCTCCCGCGAGACATGGTGCCCTTCATGGGCCTGACCCGTACCTTCTCTTCATCTGCGGCAAAAAATAGCTCCGGGGAAAAACTGAGAATATCCTGTCCCTGATGGCGAATCCAAGCACTGTAGGCCACGGATTGATTGCGGCGCAGGGCTCGATACAGGGCAGCAACAGATCCCTGGAATTGGAAATCAAAATGGAGGGTAAAATTGACCTGATAGGTATCTCCAGCCCGGATATAGTCCTGAATGGCTTGAATAGCTGGATGTACTCCTTACGGCTGATGGTTGTGGTCAGGTCGGTGCAGGAATAGGAGCTGTCCTCCTCTTCTTCAAGATCCCCGAGGGCCAGCCTGACCCATTACTGAACAGTTCGGTTTTATGATTAAAGATGAGCGGGGGATCGTAAACTCCAAGCATGGCTAGGGGTTTATCCGCAACAGGAGATTCGGGAAGGAAACGACGCAGGCAGGGCTCAAGGAGGTAGCCGAATTCATAGGCCAGCCAGCCCGCCAAGTAAAGGCCTTGAGCACGGGTCTGGTCAATCTGCTCAAAAAAGTTGGGCACAGAATCACCGGGTCGGCAGCAAAGATGCGCAGAGGGGTTGCGGAAAAGAAAGGAGCGGTGATTTTCTTCGCTCAGCCGGGAGCTCTCTAAAAAGACAAAATCATCCTCTTGTTCCAGTCGGGAGGTGAGTCGGCGTATAGTGGTATCGTTTAAGGGCTTCATGCGCAGGATACGGACGGTTCATTTTTTATATACGGACAATCGCCTGTTTTCTACTCAAAACAGGGATTCTGCGCAAGGGAATTGCACAGTTGGGACTCTTCTGGGCAAGGTTAATCGGAACGTGTCGAATTTCAAGTTGCTTTTCCTGATTACGATGGTACTGTTTTGTTGCAGCAGGAGTACGACTGTAATTAACTGAGGTTACCTCAGAGGCTAACTCTCCCTGAGAAGAAGACAATATGAGAATTTGGGACCTTAATCCAGGCTACCTGAACCGCCAAAGCCTGCTCGGCGAGCACCGTGAACTGCACGGAATTGTCTCCATCATCGTTAACGGCAAAAAGGGATACTCCAAGCACCCGGAGACGCTCCGGTGGGTCGATTACGGATGGGCTTTGAAAATGCGCCATGAACTGCTCGCTGCTGAGATGTCGTTACGAGGTTTCAAGGAAAAAACACCTGTGGTAACAGACTCCAATGAAGGGGCCTGGCCGGCAAAATATATTGATGCTCCTCAAGAACAATTTACTCTCCTTGCTGACAAATATGAGAAAAAAGAACAAGGACGTATCCCTCTTCCCAGAAATGCCCAGCAGGTATGGAGTCAGCATAAATACTCTGTTATGGCTCGTAATGTACAACTCTATAAAAAGATAGGAAGGAAGGTGGCAAACACATCTTCGCCTGATTCGCCTGATTTGGCTGATTCGGCTGATTCGGCTGATGAATTCTCCGTACTCGTCACCCTACTCACAGAAACTCTGAGAACAGCCCCTTCACCCGGTGGAATCCGTAACGCGCTCCAACATATGTGGGGCTATGTTTCTGATCATGTTCCCGATTCAGAAAGAAACACGGAGGACTGGTCCTTGAGCAAACTCCTTCAGAGTATCCAGCAAGGAGTTCTGGAAAATCAAGAACCGTATTTGCTGGCCTCAACAGCTCTTAGTGAGCTGAAAATATGGCCGCCTAAAACATAACAGGAAAGACGCCAAAAAAATATTTTGCACCTCCCAAATCATCTCCCAGTCCACAAGGTTCTCCCTCAGCTTAAAGATGCCTTGGCCCGAAAGGGCCGCGCTGTCCTGACGGCTCCGCCCGGTTCCGGCAAAACCACCTTGGTTCCCCTTGCCTTGCAGGATGCCGCCTGGCTGCAAGGAAAGAAAATCCTTCTGCTTGAGCCTCGCAGGATTGCGGCCCGGCTGGCAGCAGAATACATGAGCAAGCTCTGCCAAGAAAAGGTCGGCAACACTGTGGGCTATCAGATCCGCTTTGATCGCTGGATTTCGGTCCGAACCAAGGTGGAGGTGGTCACGGAGGGTATTCTTTGTCGCCGGCTCCAGCAGGACCCGGAACTGAACGATATAGGGCTGGTCATTTTTGATGAATTTCATGAGCGTAGCTTGAACTCTGATCTGGCCTTTACTCTCTGCCTGGATGTGCTTTCCGGTCTGCGGGATGACCTCCGCCTCTTGGTTATGTCCGCCACAATGGATGCAGAAGCCGTGAGCAGCTTACTGGGTGATGCCCCGATCATCAGCGGGCAANGGCGAATGTTTCCGGTTCGTAAAGAGTATCTTCCGCCTTTGCCCCGATTTGCCTCCAGCCGACCTGATCAGCTGGCGCGGAGTACAAATCGGGCAATCCGTCAGGTTCTTGCTCAGGAACAGGGTGACCTGCTCGTCTTTCTGCCCGGTATGGGCGAAATTAGACGAGTGCAGGAGCAGCTTGCGGATGTGGAGAAGATTATCGTTCGCCCCCTGCACGGCAGCCTGAAACCGGCAGAGCAGGAACTGGCCATTCAGCCTGATGCGGCGGGCAGACAGCGGATTATCCTGGCCACCACCATTGCCGAGACCAGTGTCACCATTGAGGGAATCACTGCGGTGATTGATTGCGGCTGGAAGCGGGTGCCTCGCTTTGACGTTAATTTTGGACTCTCGCGTTTGGATACCGTGCGGATATCCAAGGCCTCGGCAGAACAACGGGCAGGCAGGGCTGGGCGGCTTGGGCCGGGAACCTGTTACCAGCTTTGGGATAAGGGGTTGATGCCGGACTCCAGGCCTTTGATCAGCCGGAAATTCTCCAGGCTGATTTGGCACCGTTGGCTTTGGAATTAGCCAACTGGGGTGTGAGTGATCCGGCTCAGCTTTCTTGGCTGACCCCGCCGCCAGCAGCCTCCTTTGCCCAAGGTCAAGAGCTGCTTCAGCGGCTGGGTGCTTTGGATGCGCAGGGGCGTGTCACCGAGACAGGGCGGGCAATGGCGGATTTTCCGGTTCATCCCCGCTTAGCCAGGATGCTTCTGCTGGCAGATAAAGAAAATCGGCACACAGCCCTTGATCTGGCAGCCCTGCTTTCCGAGCCGGATATTTTGTCGAGGAATGACAGCGCTGATCTGGAGGATCGGCTCTCTTGCCTGCACCGTTTTCGCACCCAAGGCAGGGCAGCTGTTCACGCTTTAGGCGGTCAGCTGGGAACCTGTGCTCGGGTGGAACAGAGCGCCCGACAGCTGGCCTCTCTGCTTAAAGGGAAATTTGTGCAAAGGGGTCGGCATCTCTCTGTTGGTGGCCTGCTGACACTGGCCTGGCCGGATCGTGTAGCCCTTCGCCGAAGCCACGGAAGCTATAAGCTGGTTTCCGGGCGCGGCGGGCTTCTCCGGCCCCATGATCCTTTGGCTGCTTCGCAATGGTTGGTGGTGCCTTCCCTTGATGCAGGTCGGCAGGATGGTCGGATCTTTCTTGCTGCTCAGCTTGATCAGGCTGAGATGGAGGTGTTGTTTCAGGACGAGCTGGCAGAGCAGGACGAGGTGCTCTGGGACAGCAAGGCAGAACGGGTGCTCAGTCGTCGTGTTATTCGTCTTGACCAATTTGGGCAA
Source organism: Candidatus Electrothrix aarhusensis (assembly GCA_004028505.1). Lineage (GTDB taxonomy): Bacteria > Desulfobacterota > Desulfobulbia > Desulfobulbales > Desulfobulbaceae > Electrothrix > Electrothrix aarhusensis. Next base: position 12,424 of record MTKO01000095.1, on the reverse strand, counting down.
TTACTGGTCAGTGAGCGACCGCTTGCCAATCCTGATCCCACTGCGGTCCAGGAGGCTCTGCTCTCGGGAATTCGGGAGCTAGGTATTGAAACTCTGCCCTGGTCTGCAAAGGCCCGGCAGTTTCAGACCCGCTTGCTCTGTCTGCGAGCTTGGCAACCGTCAGCTGATTGGCCGGATCTTTCCGACGTAACCCTGCTGGCGGAGCTGGAAGAGTGGCTGTTCCCCTACCTGAGCGGTATCCGCACAATAAAGGGCTGTGCCGCACTGAACCTGGAACAGATCCTTCGATCCCGACTCGATTTTCATAAGCAGCAACGCGTTGAAAAGGACGCGCCTACCCATATCCAGGTACCCAGCGGTTCCCGGATTCGTTTGGAGTACCGTCCTGGTGAAGCGCCGGTTCTGGCTGTTCGCCTTCAGGAGGTATTCGGTCTGGCCGAGACACCTGCGGTCTGCCAAGGTCGAGTGCCCGTGGTGCTCCATCTCCTCTCTCCAGCCCGAAGACCGGTGCAGATTACCCAGGATTTACGTGGCTTCTGGCAAAGCAGTTATTTTGCTGTGCGCAAGGAAATGAAAGGCCGCTATCCCAAGCATCATTGGCCAGAGGAGCCTTGGTCGGCTGAGGCCACCGCCTGAATAAAGCGCAACAAATGATTCTTCTGTGATACTGTCATTTCAATCCATCTTAATAAAGATGGGGAAAAAATCCTGCTAATTCTCGCTTGCCAATACGAAGTGCCGGTGCAAAGCAAGTTGTTCAAGTACCTTAGCTGGATTTTCCGACTGTAGGAGTTCTTGTATGAACATGAATAGGCTGTCCATGCTAATCTGGTGCCGTAGGGTTCCAACAGTAGCTGCGGGAAGTTTGTTTTTAATCCTGGCTATTTGGTCCGGATGAAAAAGGAGGCAATGATCAACCAGCAGGCTCAGGATCAAGCTGTTGCGAGACCCCTCCTCACCTGTCAGCTTGGTCAAAGTCGCCCATCCTTCATTGGCCTTCCAGTCCTGAAAAAAAACCTCTACAAGCCATCTTAGGGTGTAAGCCTTTACAATATCCTCTGTTCTCCATGACATGTCGGTAGCGACGAGGTAGCGGTATTCATCCTCATCTTCGTACTTTAACGCAACAATAAAACGTTTAATGCCTTGGCTCGGTATATACAAGCGTGCGCTGGAAATCGTGGCCATTATTTCTTTTTCCCCGCGAATTTTTATCTGTTGGAGTACTCCAGGGTTGCGAGAGAAATATTCTTTCACGCTAATATCTTTGCCACGGTGACGAACTTTTCTATTTGTGTCTATCTGGCTGATAATTTGTGTTGATTCATAGACGGATGCGGCACCCGTAAGAAATTTTTTATTACCATATAATGCATCTGCATTGATACATTTCACCTTGATATCAGGATATTTTTCCTTAAATTCTTTGAGAAGCTGAACCGCCAGTTCGTTTTTTGAAGGATAGTTTGGATTTTTAGGCGGTATTTTAGGTCGTTGAGCCGCCGGGATTCCAAGTTTTTTGAGTTGTTTGCACTTTTTTCTCCATCGAGTAACATCTGGATCTGGCATGTAAAATTTAAATCCTACCGGGATGGTAATGATTGGAGTGACGAGAACAATAAACACCACGCATTGCCCCATAGCATAGCCACCGGTCGCCTTGTCCTTGAGTTTATGGACCCACGAGATCTTTTTCGTACGTTTGGAGCGATGATTGTCCGTCTCGTCAATATTGAGAGTTCCATCGGCAATCCTGTACAAACAAATAAGAACATTTACTGATACTTGAAACAGTAAAGGCCAGGGTATTTTGGAGTGACGAAACATCCAGGACAGGGCTTTCTTTTTGTACTTGCCCAAACTAACTTTTTCGAATTTTGCCCAGCATATCGAATTAGTTGCCAGCGTGGCTAAAACACAAAAAGCCAACCAGTATTTTTGTTTTTTTGCCAGCCCATTGCCAGGGCTGTGAACTCTAATCCTTTCGTCTATTTCTTTAAAAAAATCAGTGATAAAAGCTGGTAACTCTTTGCCGATAACCATGAGACCTCTCTTCGTGGGTGACAACATTGAGGGCTCAGTGGTATAATAATATTTACATTTTGAACAGTTAAATTTCGGCTCACTACCCTACATGCATTCTTTTTGGGGAGTTGGCCTAGCTTTAGAACGTCGAAAGATTTCGCAAAGCTTAATCTGAAGTTTTATCGTTAGACCAATCTCCCCATTTTTTGTTTTTTGGGCTAAAAATACATCAAGACAAAGTTCTTCAAGCCAGAGGTTCTTGAAAAAGATGCCCTAATTCAACATGATCCTGGAAGATTTCGCAAGGTGAAAAAACTGGCTCATCGAGTAACAGCTCGTCACTTTTGAGACTTGTTGAGTCATCATATCTCTTGCATTCCACCATAAGGGAGTTACTTGCCAGATCTCGTCCTTCTTGACGACCAGAAAGTGAGAGATAAAAACACTGCCCGGTCAGCCGCTCAAGCAGTTTGGCTACTAGGCCTTCAAAACCGTCATATCCGGCTGGTTTCTGTTTCCAGATGATATGGAGAAAGTTTTCGAAGTTCATAACAGATAAGAATGGTAGGGCAATTGTGAGAAGGGCAGGGTGAACTTTACTGTTTCTCAAAAAATATTCGGCGTTATTCGCTTTTTGATATGGTAGCGATAATAGAGATTGACCAGCAGGTAGAGAAAAAAATCCCAAGGCCGTTTTCGAAACTCCCTGCGCAGAATAGTGCGCCGGAAGATAGAGTTCAGGCTGAACACCTCCTCATAAAGCTGCCAGTAGGCAGCGGTCAATTCTTCCGGGCTCATATTGCGGGGAACATGCACAGCCTCGGTGCCGTTATAGGAATAGAGGTCGTAATTGCAGATGCGCCCCTGTTCCAGCATTTGCGCATAAAAATCCGTGCCCGGAATCGGGGTCAGGATATAGAACCTGGGCACAACGATTTTGTTTTCCCGAATAAAATCAGCTGTCCGGGCAATGCTCTCCTTGGTGTCCCCATCCGCACCCACCACCATTTCCGTGGACACATCAATCCCAGCATTTTGAATAGCGCTGATCATGGTCGGATACTGGCTCGGATCAGCCCAGCTTTTATCCATTGCCGCAAGGCTTTCCTTGGAAATGGACTCCAGGCCGAAGCTCAGCACTCGGCAACCACTCTCGGCAACTGCCTTGAGCAGCTCCGGATGACGGGCAATATCAATGGAGCATTGGGAATACCAGCTCATCTTGAGTGGCTTGATCTCCTCGCATAAACGGAGGAGATAGGCAGGGCTGGCCAGGATATTATCGTCCAGAAGGAGAAATTTACGAAAGCCCAGCTCTCGAACATAATGGATATCCCGCATTACTGCTTCCACAGGGCGTTGATAATAGCGGTTGCGGTACAGGCAATGGACCGAACAGAAGGAACAGGACTTAGGGCAGCCGCGCCCGGCCTGGACCGGCAGGAAATCCCCGATGTTTTTATCCAGAAGCAGCTCATAGCGGGGCAGGGGAGGGTCAAGCTCTTGCAGACGCTCCTCATACCGTGGTTGCAGGCAACCCAAACGGTAATCCTCCAGCAGCTTGGCCCAGACCAATTCGGCATCGCCGATGACCACGGCATCGCAGTGCTTGCCGGTCTCTTCGGGCATCAGGCTGGCCATGTAGCCGCCCATGATCACGGTTTTGCCCCGAGCGCGAAATTCCTTGGCCAGATCAATAGAACGGACAATGCTATGCCCCATGCCGGAGAGAGCAATGATATCCGCATCCGTGTCAAAGGGGATATCCTCAATGGTCTCCAGGCAAATCTCTACCTGCCAGTCCTCCGGGGTCAGGGCTGCCAGCAGGGGCAGGGCCAGGCCGACAAAATAGAGCCGCTTTTTTTTACCGGCAGGCTATCAGAGCCGTAGGGTGAGGGCTGGATAAAGAGGATTTTCATGAAGGGTTTAAGGGTGATATTTAAGCTGCATACCCTTGAGGAAATTACGTAATATTTGATCCTTACAGGAACGGTAATGGGTATGGCCCGGTTTACGGAAAAAAGCACTTAATTCGGGTTTGCCCATAGGGAACTCAGCCAGCTCCATAATTTTCAATATATCTTCCGCTTTAAGATTTAAGGCGATTTTTAATTTGAGAAGAATAATATTGTTCGTTAAACGTTTTTCCGGTTGAGGCTGCGGCCCTTCTTTTTTTCCGCGTTTGTAATTGATGAGGCCATTGAGGAACGTTGCCATCTGCTTGTCATTGCAGGTCTTAAATGCTGGATCCTCCTCCTTTTTTAGCCAGTCGCTGATCTGCCCCCGCGTTACCTGCTGACCACCTGAGGCAAACAGAGCAATTATTCTCGAATCATTAAACGAGAAGGTGTAGCGGATACGGCGTAAAATATCATTGTTCGTCATGGTTGGGTGCTGGGCTCTCTTGGTCGTTGTTGTTATTTTAAATAAGTTTTTACTGTGTGGCTATCTCTCCCCATCTATCCTTTACCCATGTTACGAAGAACCTTGCCGAAATATTGGAGGGTCACTCGGCTGGAGCCGAGGAAAAGGCGCAGGTTTTCCGCCCAGCCGAAGCGACGCAGGAGGCTGAGCATAGACTTGGGGCGAAAGGTGACGCTATAATAAACCCTGATGATATTCCAGTAATAGCTGGCCACAGAAATCTTGGAAGGACGCAGCACCAGATGGGCCAGATCCCATTTTTCATACTCGCTCCTGGGAATCCGCAATGACTCCTCATAGCCCTCACCGGCAGCTGTTCCTCTAAGGGGGGTAAAGGGCTGAAGATTGACAAAGGAGAGATCCATTTTTTTTAGCCACCGGCTCAGCTTGCGAAAGTCTGCGTTGCTCCAGTCCATACCCAGGATCATGGTGGCATAGCAGTCCACTTGATTTTCGGCTAACACCGCCACGGCCTGTTCATTCATTGCCAGGGTGGATTTTTTATTAAAGCGGTCCAGGTCCTGATCCAGGCAGGATTCAATACCCACAATCACGGCCCGCAGGCCGTTGGCGGCAAAACGTTGGATCACCTCGGGATGGGCAGCAATGAAGTCTGCTCTGCCGTAGATCAAGAAGCGTTTTTCCAGGCCACGCTGCTCCAGTTCTGCACAAAAGGCCATGACCCGATCCGCGTTGACCAGAAAATTATCATCCACGATATAGATTTCCTGCTCCGGGATGAGAGCAAGCTCCTCCATCACCTCAGCAAGAGGACGCTCAAAATACTGGTGATCGGTGATTTCCCGGCAGAAGCAGAAATTGCACTGGAACGGGCAGCCAAAGGAGGTCTTGATCAGGGCGCAGGGATTATGAAAAAGGTAGTAATAGCGGTGGCGATAGCGGGCCACTTTCGTCCGATCAGGAAAGGGCTGCTGGAAAGAGGTTTTCTTGACAGGCCGGGCCTTGCCGGGTAGCCAGACGCCGGGCAGTTCTTGAAGCATCTGGCCTGTTAACGACTGGCCTGCTGCTGCACAGCACACCAGCTCCCGGAAGGTGGTCATGCCGTTGGCGCAGATAATGGCATCCAGGTTGGGATGCTGAAAATCCTCAGGAACCACTTCGGCATGAACCCCGCCCACCACCGTAATGCAGTCTGCCGACCATGCCTTGATGGTGTCGGTCATTGCTTTGATAATGCGCACATGGCTGATATAACCGGTCATGGCGACCAGGTCGGGCTGAAACTCCATAAGCAGCTCAGGCAGGGGGCGTTTTTCCAGGATCATATCCAGAATATCCACCTGATGTCCCAGGTAGGCAATGCTGGCGGCAAGGTATTCCAGCTCCAGGGGCTCGCAGATCATCACATGCTGAAGCCCGATGGTTTCCCGGCTGGGGCGGGGGCGAATAAGAAGGATGTTCATGGGAGATAAGTCACTGGACACTGGAATACGTTGAGCATCGGCAACAGCTCAGCGTGCTGCTCAAGGCTGCTCTTTGTCCCTTCAGGGTGCTTTGAGGAAGAACCCTGAAAGGGTTCAATAATATCAGCTCAGGGTAATATATAAGTTGTCAATGAGCAAGGTGACATTTCTTGATTAACAAACGGTTAGTGATTGTTCGTCGGCTGGTTGTCGCTTGGTCAGTATTGACTTTTAGCGGCAGAAGGAATATTTTTATATTTATCTGCTCATTTTTCAGTGCATATTTTTTTAAATTTCCCTTGTAATTATTTTGTTTATAGCAGGTTACCCTTACTGTTGTACGTTTTTATCTGCTCATTTATCTACTCATTTACTGTAACTTTACAGCAACTTTACCTGTGATTTTATGCCGCAAAAAATACTGGAAATACTCTCTCTCGGCCCGGCAACCACCAAAACCCTAGCCGCTGCCACCAGTATGCCACGGCAAACGGTTAATAGAAAGTTACGCGCTCTTGGTAACACTGTTATCAAATACGACAAGGTCCGGCCTCCCCTCTATTACGCAGTTGCGGAAGCTTTCGGGGCAGGAAGAGAAATCCCTCTCGTTGCTGTGGACTCGCATGGCGAGACACATCTCTGGGGTATCCTGCGTCCGCTTGCTCATGGAGGATTTCACCTGGAATCCACCCGAATTGCTCCCAAGGTGTTGCAAGGGGACAAGGGAAGCGGGTTATATGAAGATTTGCCCTATTTTCTTGATGACCTACGACCGCAAGGTTTTATCGGGCGGCAGATTACCCGCGATCTCCATGCACGGTCAGATATTTTTTCTCCAGACCCAAGAGACTGGAATATGGAACAGGTCGGAAGATATCTTGTTGCAAACGGGGATGATCTGCCGGGAAATCTTAAAATTGGGCAGATGGCGCTTGACCGGGTACGAAGACCGCCGCTCAAGTCACGACGTGAAGAGTATCCTGAACTTGCGGACAAGGCCGTGGAAGGAGAGGTATATGGTTCTTCCGCCGGGGGGGAGCAGGCCAAGTTTGCCACCTATTCCAGAGAACGGAATGCCCATGTGATTGTCAAGTTTTCTCCAAAAGGCGGTGGCGAACTGGCTACCCGGTGGCGGGACATCCTTGTTACTGAATACATCGCAAATGAAGTTCTGCGCGAACATGATATTTCTGCGGCGGAGGTAAAGATTTTCCAGGAAAAGGACAGGCTTTTTCTGGAATCACTCAGGTTTGACAGAGTCGGGGAATACGGACGGTTGCCGCTTCTTTCAATGCAGGCGGTTGATAACGAATTTTCAGGTGTCGGCAGAGGCTGGTTGGATGTTGCGCAGACCTTGCACAAGCAAGGGCTGATCAGTCAGCAGGATCTTGTTGATCTGGCGGCCTCTTGGGGCTTTGGCAGATTGATTCACAACACGGATATGCATCTCGGCAATATCAGCTTATTTATCAAGGAAGCAGGCTTCAGCCTTGCCCCGGTTTATGATATGTGCTCAATGGGGTTTGCACCGAGGAGTACAGGTGAAATTCCGCCTTTTTCTTTTTCGCCGCCGGACATTGATGGTCACCTCGATAGTCGCTTTGATGATCGATTTAATAATCGATTTAATAATCGCGTTGGCTTTCTGTCGGACACCGCTTCTTTGACCAAGCGAATCAGGGAAATGGCGCGAAAATTCTGGAGCAGGCTGGAGAAAAACGAACTTATATCTGACGAGTTAAAGATCTTTTTAGGGCAGGGAAATCCGCTGGATTAATCCTCCGAATATTAATGGGGTAAACGGTTACGCTTATCCAACCCTCTCCCGAGCCATCTCCTGAATCTTTTTCTCAACCCTGGGCTCCAGAGATTTCAAGGTTGTGAAGACTGCTTCAATAAGATTCTCTTTACCGGCAAAAAGGACATCCGGGCCACCAGAATGGAGATTGGTAAAGGGGGGATTATACAGGGCCTCAGCATCCATAATGCCCCGGGCCGTGAGCTGATCAATAATCAGCTCAATAAAACGGATCTGGGGGGCAGTCAGGCTGCTGTCGTTGAGAAAGCGGGCAAAGGCGGTCTTGGCAGCTGCTCGGTCCAGGCCGACTAGGCTGCGGATAAAATGGGCCAACGAGGGTGTTTCGTTCCGTTTGAGCAGGTCAGAGAGAAGGATCTCACCCTCATCCGCACCGATCTCCGTCAGGACGTTTTCCAGGCCCTGCAAATCCTCCCGGTACAGGCCATCTGTCAGGCTCGTTGCCAACTGAACATCTGGATCGGTTTCAGGGCAGGACTGAATATGACTGAGCAACTGAACCCGTGCCTGGAAAAGGCGGGTGCCCAGCGGAGCCGTGTCTCCGGCATTGATCCCCTCCGGGTTTTCTTGAAAAAAATCAAAATTAAAGCAGAAATCAAAGACCCGAAAGTCCGGCTTATCCTGACCAGGGCCGAAAAGATCCGGGCAGGGTCGGGTGCCGCGTCCGATCATCTGCCAGAATTTGATCTTAGAGAAAACCGGTTTGAAAAAGACCAGATTGGCCACCGCAGGCACATCAATACCGGTGTCCAGCATGTCCACGGAAATGGCGATATGGGGAGCCTTGTCCTGTAGCTCAAATGTCTTAATCAGGCTCTGGGCATGTTTGACGTAATTATCAATCACCCGGCAAAATGGCCAGCATATTTGGGATAATTGAAGTTAAAACGCTCTTCGATAAAGGCGGCATGCTGATGGTTGCGGGCAAAGATGATGGTCTTGGCCAGCCGGTCCCCGCCTTCCACCGTATGCCCATGCTCCATAAGGTACTTGAGCACCTTATCCACCGTGTCTTGGTTAAAGAGCCAGTTATTGATGGCCGCTGCATTGACCTTGTCCGGGAATCGGTCCGGCTCCCCATCATCACCCCAGTCCAGCTCTTCCCATTGGGCCTGTTCCTCAGCACTGAGCAGATCATAGTCAATACTGACCGGGAAAGCGCATATCCACCTGGGCCACCCGGGGCGGCACCAAGAAGCCGTCTTTGACGCCCTCGACCAGTTCATAGGCATCGGTGGGCACGCCCTGTTCCAGCTCAAAGAGATCATAGGTGTTCTTGTCCACCTCCTCACGGGGTGTGGCGGTCAGGCCCACCAGCAGGGCATCGAAGTAACGGAAGATGGCTCCGTACTTCTGGTACACCGAGCGGTGGGCCTCATCAATGATGATCAGGTCAAAATGGCCCACTCCGAAACAGGGCTGACAAGACTGGCGGGATTGGCAGGATTCTGTCCCCTTGTCCTCGTTTGTCGTCCCTTGTATCGTCCCGTTAATCAGGCCCATCATGGTGGGGTAGGTGCAGATTGCCACCCGACCCTCGCTGCCCTTTTCTGTAACCAGATTGACCGGGCTGGAGTCGGGCAGATGCTCCTTAAAGGCATTGCAGGCCTGGTTGACCAGGGAGATCCGATCCGCAAGAAACAGGGCCCGCTTCACCCACCCGGCCCGTTGGAGGAGATCCACCAGGCAATAGCGGTTCGGGTTTTACCCGTGCCCGTGGCCATGACCAGCAGGGCCTTGCGCCGGGCCTGGCTGAATTGGGTGGTAATGCTGCGGATGGCCCGGATCTGGTAATAGCGGCCCGCGATTGCCTCTTTGACCTTGAGCTGTTGCAGGGGGGGGTAGCGGCTGCGGCGGAGAATCAGGCGGGTCAGTTCGTCCTTGGAGTAAAAGCCAGCCAGCTGGCGCGGGGGATAGAATGTATCGTCCCAAAGCCAAGTGCTGTAGCCGTTGGTGAAAAAGATGAGCGGGCGTTGGCCGTGCATCTGCTCCAGGCAATCCGCATAGAGCTTGGCCTGCTGCTGACCTGCTTGAGGGTCTGCGGTGCTCTTTTTCGCCTCCACCACGGCCAGGGGTTTCCCGTCATCACCCCAGAGCACATAATCGGCATAACCGATACCGATACCGATACCGATACCGATACCGGTGCTGGTGCCGGTGGAAGTAGGCATCCCGCTAACCTTGTATTCCCGATCCTGGGGATCATCCAGAGGCCAGCCAGCCCGGTGCAGGTCCACGTCGATCAGGCGTGGCGGGTCTCGGCCTCGGAGTAATTATGGGGATCGGTTTTCTGTTCCGCCTGAGCCCGAATTTCAGCCAACTGGTGGCGCAGAGCCTGAAGCTCGGCATCCAGGTCATCCCGCTCCTGCTGCCGCTTGAGAGCCTTTTCGTTTTGCGCAGCTAACTGCCCTTCCAGGGTTTCCAGCTCTTTGCGCGGCACCACAGCCGCACTGTCTATGTCCAGGGCTGGCGGCAGCAGATCATCACGCCAACCTGCTGTTTCGCGTTGGGAATCAGGACTGTAGGTCCGCACCAGCCAGTGGCAGAAATGGTGGAGGTCTTTCACGGCCTGCAAGGCGCTGGTGGTGGGGACGGGCCGGGGGTTATGGACAGCAGCATTGCCGAGCTTGTGGATCAGCTGGGCCTTGTGGAGCACCGCTTGGGGCAGGAGATCCTGAAAGGTGGTTTCAAAGAGTAAAGCGCCCAGGTTACGGGCATAGGGCTGGTGGAGACTGCTGTCGTGGCGATAGAGCCAGTGGACAATGGCTTCCAGGGTGAAGCGGGCATGGAAGCAGGCAGCACGCGGGTCGCCCATGATATGGCCTTCCGCCTGGGTTGCGGTTTCTGCGATGGTGCGGAAGTCGGCGGGCAGGAAGGCGAAGTTGCTCATGGGTTATCAAAGCTCCCCGTTGAAGGCTCGTTGCTGGAGTGAGGCGAACAGGGTGTCCAGTTCGGTCAGGTGGGTTTTCATGCGGGACTTTTGTTGTTCTACTGATTTGACTATGGTGGCGAAGCGGTTTTGGAGAGGGAGTGGTGGGAGCGGGAACTTCAGTTTGTCGAGAACGCCAGTACTCATGTGCGTAAATGCACCATCCGGTCCCGTCTTCAATCGACCTACACGGCCTTTACAGTATGTCATCAAAGAAACAAAGTAGATCGGTAGTAAATCGGCACCGAATCTAACTCGGATTAAGTTCGTGCTTATGATACTTTTCGAGCGCCCCGAGTTGGCAACGCACATTTTACCGACGGTGCCTGCACGGGAGATAATCACATCCCCATCAATTACTGAGTATGCTTTCAATTTAAGATACTTGCCCTCAGTAATCCACATCCTAAACGGCAAAGTCGTACGACCTAATGGATCAATATTGTCCATGTTCCAGACTGGCACACCAGAATCTACGAGTTCAGCCTTTTTTAGAGCACTGCCAAAGGGGCCGCACTTTGTCCCATCTTTTTTGCTTATGTACAACTCGGACAACGTGCTAACCGGGAACCCCATCGGATTCGTGACCGGATCACCGAACATGTCAATAAAGGTGGATTGAAGGAGGGTATCGAGCTGGGCGAGGGCTTCGTGGCATTGGGTCCGCAGGGCATCTGCCGTATCCAGAGTTTTTGCTATTCGTTTTTGTTCGGCTAAGGGCGGAAGGGGGATTTGGAGTGAAGCTATGTCCGCCTTTGAGACCTGCAAAAACGTAGCACCACGACCTTTTGCTTTCAATCGGCCAGCAGAATGCCCAAGCCAGTGCCAAAGATACTGCTGATCGAGTTTTGTATCGTTGGCACGTAAGCCAGCCACGCCACGCCCTAGACAGTATTGTTTATCTGACCAGTTCCGATCGCCAATTGTTGCTCGAATGCAGAGGATAATATCACCCTGTTTCGATATCTTTGTCGGAGCGTCTGTCCACTTTCCCGGACAAGGGCTGGTTTTTCCCAAGTCTCCCGCGCCAGCGATCAGCGGATACCCTTCACCATCCGTATTGTAGCTCGTCCCTTTGGGAGCTTGGCCCATTGAGATTTCACAAACGCTTGATAGGATTTCCATGTTTGGGGCTTTTTTCGCAGTAGTTTCACAGTGACCTCCACCTTCACCCGCTATTTCGATTTTCATCCCTCTTCTCCTCCTCCAATCTCCAACCTATCCGGAATGAAGTAATCTTTTCCGCCTTTCGTACCCAATGTTAAAACATTGGGCTCTATGCGCTCGGCCCCGACAGGGCGGTAAAAGCGTCCCGGAGGGACAGCCCGCCAATAGCCCAGCGTTTTAACGCTGGGTAATCTTTCGAAACGTGAAGCAGAGCTTCAGGTGAAAAAGTTCCCAAGCCGGAGCTTGGGAACCAGATGAATTGGCTACGCACTGCGTAGCTTTTTCAATTTGCTACACAGCGTGTAGCATTTTCCCCCAACAACCCCTCAAGCGCAACCCGTCCAGCCGTAATCTCCTGTTCCAGCGCAGCCAATCGCCCCAGAATCACCCCTGGTGGATCATACGTCACGGTCTCGTAGACCACCTCTTTATAACGGTTGATGGACAGATCATAGTCATTACCGGCAATCTCCTCCTTGGGCACCAGAAAGCTCTGTTCAATGCGCTTGCGTTCTGTCTCAGCCTTCCCCCCTGCCTGCAAGTCTTGCCACCGGCTGAGGATATCCGGCAGATCGCTCTTGTCCGGCTGCGGACTCCGTTTATCATCCAGAGAAAAGCCGTCCGAGCGCATATCGTAAA
>MTKO01000094.1 GCA_004028505.1 Candidatus Electrothrix aarhusensis | reverse complement strand
CGGGACCACCTTGACAACTCACAGGATTACTACTTTTCAACACCCTTATAATGACTAAAACAAAAAATATTGGCCGGGATGCAATAAACGGTCGATTTATAACTATTGATGAAGCTAAGCTAAGAAAAAGTGAGGCTTTAGTTGAAACTATTCGTCTTCCTACTGCTCCTGCAATGAGACAGAGGGTTTCAGGTACATGTCTTGCTACTGCTCCTGCAATGAGGCAGAGGGTTTCAGGTACGTGTCTTCCTACTGCTCCTGCAATGAGGCAGAGGATTTCAGGTACATGTCTTCCTGCTACTCCTGCAATGAGACAGAGGGTTCCAGGTACTTGTCTTCCTGTTGTTTCTGCAAGACGAGAGGCAGGTTTGAGAGGGCGTGATGCAATAACCGGTCGTTTTATAACTGTAGGTGAAGCCAAGCGGAGGAAAAATACGACTATAGTTGAAACTATTGGCTTGCCCATGAGGTGGAGTAATACTTAAAAAGGTGGCTGTTAGCTTGTAGCAGCTACTTTTTGTTTATGACCAGTTTGTACCGGGTACGTGCTCAGCGCGTAACCCGGTTTTTTATATCTGTACGTCCTTAATCAGCCGGATCACGTACTTTTTTTCACCAAGAAAACTCCTACGATTCCCCTTACGGCACTATTTTTTCAAAATAATCCAAACAGCATGAAGCACCCCTGGAAGATAGCCAAACAAGGTGAGCAAGATATTAATCCAGAAATGCATTCCAAAGCCCACCTGTAAAAAAACTCCTACCGGAGGAATAATCAACGATAAGATTATCCGCAAGAAATCTGCTGTTTTTTCCTTCATTTTCCGTATCCTCTCCAAAATATAGGGTAGCTAAGTTAAATTTAACTATTTCTAATAATATTAGAATTTTGTCTGTTGTAAAATGCCTATCCCTCTTAATCCGTTATAATCAGGGAAAAGCGTTTTTGCAGCGGACTGGTCAGCAGATTTTACGCTTTTTTGTTGACAAATACAATCCATCTGTTTAAGTTCGCCCACTAAATAAGTAATCAATAAGGTAAAGCGTTGTTGTTTTCCTGAAAAACACCTGCATACCTCATGGATTTTCAGTAAGTTTGTACGTTTTTTACGTTTACCTTAATTTTTATAACATTATCGAGGAGGAACACCGATGGCAAAGCATGATACGCCTTTGTTGGACGAACTGGAAAAAGGTCCTTGGCCAAGTTTCGTTACCGACATGAAGCGACAGGCAGAGACCCACCCGGAATGCTGGGACATTCTCGGCCAGCTAGAGCTTTCGTTTAAAGACAGAATCACACATTGGAAGCATGGCGGTATCGTTGGTGTTTTTGGATATGGCGGCGGTATCGTTGGCCGTTACTCCGACGTTCCGAAACAGTTTCCCGGTGTTGAGCATTTTCACACTGTTCGTATTGCGCAGCCTGCTGGCCTGTACTACTCCACCAAGAACCTTCGTGCTCTGATGGATTTGTGGGACAAGTACGGATCAGGTATGACCAATATGCACGGTTCTACCGGTGACATGATCTTCCTCGGTACCCGCACCGAAAATCTGGAGCCTCTGTTCTGGGATCTGACCCATGATCTGGATCAGGATCTCGGTGGTTCCGGTTCTAACCTGCGTACACCTTCCTGCTGTTTGGGTGATTCTCGCTGTGAGTGGTCCTGCTACGATGCTCAGGATATCTGCTATCACCTGACCATGCATTATCAGGATGAAATTCATCGTCCAGCTTTCCCGTATAAGTTCAAATTTAAGTTCTCCGGTTGTCCCAACGACTGTGTTGCTGCCATCGCTCGTTCCGATTTCGCTCTTATAGGTACCTGGAAGGATGATATTCAGATGGATCAAGCTGCTGTCAAGGAATACATAGCTGGTAATTATCCGTCTAACGGTGGTGCCCATGCCGGTCGTGACTGGGGTGCCTTTGATATTCAGAAAGAAGTTATCGACATCTGCCCGACTGACTGCATGTGGATGGAAGGCGATGAGCTGAAAATCGACAATTCCGAGTGTACCCGTTGTATGCATTGCATCAACGTTATGCCGCGTGCTCTGAAGCCGGGTAAAGAGAAAGGCGCAACCATCTGCATAGGTGCCAAGGCTCCGATTCTGGACGGTGCTCAGTTCGCTACCATGGTTATTCCCTTCATCAACGTTTCCAAAGACAACGAGTATGAGAACGTTATTGACGTGATCGAGCAAATTTGGGACTGGTGGATGGAAGTCGGTAAAAACCGCGAGCGTGTCGGTGAGACCATGCAGCGTATCGGCCTGCCCACCTTCTTGAAGGTTATGGAAGTCGAAGCTATGCCGCAGCATGTAAAAGAGCCGCGTTCCAACCCCTATGTCTTCTGGAAAGAAGAGGAAGTTGAAGGTGGATGGGAACGTGACGTTCAGGCATTCCGTAAGAAACATGCAGCGTAAGTCGTTGACCGATTTTGCTTAAAATTTGAAATATATAACTATATAAGGAGATTGTGCAATGGGTTACGATCCAGCTAATCCCATGGAAGGTCGGATTACCGACCTGGGACCTCGTTCATACACGGAAATGCTGCCTCCGGTTATCGCGGCTAATAAAGGAAAATGGGACTACCACGAGATTATTGCTCCCGGTATTCTTCTGCATGTAGGTGACAGTGGAGATGAGTGCTACACCGTACGTGTGGGTTCTCCCCGTTTGGTTTCCATTGAGTACGTTCGTGAGCTGTGTGACGTCGCGGATAAGCACTGCGAAGGCTACCTGCGTTTCACCACCAGAAACAACGTGGAGTTCATGACTGACTCCAAAGAGAAATGCGATGCTCTGGTTGCGGACCTCAAGGGTCGCGACACCAAGCTGCCTGTCGGCGGTACCGGTGCCTGTGTAACCAATATCGTTCATACTCAGGGTTGGGTTCATTGCCATACACCGGCTACTGATGCTTCTGGTCCGGTTAAAGCAGTAATGGATGATCTGTTCGATTACTTCGGTTCCATGACTCTGCCTGCGCAAGTTCGTATTGCTCTGGCCTGTTGTCTGAACATGTGTGGTGCTGTTCATGCTTCTGATATCGCTATTCTCGGTATCCATCGTAAGCCGCCGATGATTGATCACACCCGTATCACCGGTGTTTGTGAGCTGCCTTTGGCTATCTCTTCTTGTCCGCTGGGTGCTGTAAAACCGGCTAAGGCTGAGGTGAACGGTCAGGAAGTCAAGACCGTTAAGGTCAACGCCGAGCGTTGTATGTTCTGTGGTAACTGCTACACCATGTGTCCGGCTATGCCTTTGGCTGATCCGGAAGGTGATGGTATTGCTATTTTGGTCGGCGGTAAGGTTTCTAATGCCAAGTCCGCTCCGAAATTCTCCAAGCTGGTTATTCCGTTCCTGCCCAACACCCCGCCGCGTTGGCCGGAGACTGTTGAGGCTGTTCGCAAAATCGTTGAGGTTTATGCGAAGGATGCCAAGAAGTACGAGCGTGTCGGCGAGTGGGCTGAGCGTATCGGTTGGGAGAAGTTCTTTGAAAAATGTGAGATTCCGTTCACCGATAAGTCTATCGACGATTACCGTCTGGCTTACGATACATGGCGGACATCCACTCAGTTCAAGTACACCAACGCTACAGACGCTTACACCAAGTAAGATTCTGCGTATATCATAAAAAAACCCGGCATAGATTTTTTTCTTGTCGGGTTCTTATAAACTCAGCCAATGAGGTACACGTTATGGCAATGAGTGTTGAAGAAGTCGAAGCTGCTATCATCGAGAAGGCGACTAAGTCACCGAAGCCGCAGCTGTACATTAAGGATTTCTACAAGTGCGATTCTGACCGTAAGCCCCGTGAGATGAAAAATATTGCTAACGGCTTGGTGAAAAAGGGAGAGCTGATGTTCTGGTCCTCTGGTTCCACCACCATGTATGCACGTCCAGATCGTATTAAAAACGAAGAGGAGGGAGAAGGGATCAACTAAACCCTTCTGACCTGTTCGTTAAAAAAGCAAAGGCCGTTTGGCCTTTGCTTTTTTTTTTCTGCCAGCCTTTTCCTGTATTTCTGCCTTGTAATCTGGGCAATAATCCAGGTCATGGCATGGATACACCTCTTGTTTTTGTTATCTCAGGTGATTTTTTTTTCAAAAAGATGCTGTATTATGTTTTTTTACAGTATATTGTTTGCATGAGGTTTACGCTGGCGCTCCGGGCAGGGATTAATTTTCTGTTGCAAATTCCGTTGATGCCCACTAAAAAGTGAAGACAAAGAATAAATCAGCACAAAGTAAGAAGATGAGTTTCAGGAAAAAGTTACAGGCCAGTCAATGCTGTCTCTATGTCATTGATCCGCAAGAACGGCTCATGGCTCATATCCATGAGGGGCGACGAGTGATCAGGAATATTGAACTGATGATTCGTCTTGCCGAGACCTTAGCCTTTCCGGTGATTGCTAATACGCAGTATAAGAAAGGGATCGGTCCGCTTGTCGAAGAACTTGTTCCGCTGCTCGCGGATCGACCCTGCGTTGATAAAACAGAATTTAACGGGTTGGATAACCCCGGGGTTAGGTGCATGCTCGATAAGCTGCCCTCAACGGTTGATACCCTCCTGCTCTGCGGTGTAGAGAGCCATATATGTGTGTATCAGACAGCTCTGGGAGCTATGCAGGCCGGTTATGATGTTCGGGTGGTTGCGGATGCTGTTTCTTCCCGTACCCCTGAAAATGATGCCTACGGCAAAGAGCGCCTTCGGGAAATCGGCGTGGTCGTGGCTCCGGCAGAGATGATTATTTATGAGTTATTGCAAAAAGCCGGAACGCCAGCCTTTAAAGCCATGCTTCCCTATCTGAAATAAAATCTGAAATGAATTTCTAGGTACTCTGAATGCTGCTTTCCTGATTTTCTACTCTTCCCCCTTAAACGTTAAACGATTGATTAAACCGTAATGACCGGCAACGAAATACGATTAAAATTTCTTAATTATTTTAAAAGTAAAGGGCATACCGTCGTGGATTCATCATCCCTTGTTCCCCATGATGATCCAACCCTTCTGTTCACTAATGCAGGTATGTTCCAGTTTAAACGGATATTCATGGGGGAAGAACACCGAGAATATACCAGAGCTGTTTCTTGCCAACGCTGTGTACGCGCCGGAGGCAAGCATAATGACCTGGAAAATGTCGCTATACAGCCCGTCATCACACCTTTTTCGAGATGCTCGGTAATTTTTCCTTTGGTGATTATTTTAAAAAAGAAGCTATTGATTTTGCTTGGGATTTTTTAACAAAAGAGTTGGGGATCAATCCGGAACAACTTTGGGTCTCCGTCTTTCGTGAAGATGACGAAGCCTATGCACTCTGGGAAGAGATTGAAGATCTGCCCAAGGGGCGGATTGTTCGGCTCGGTGAGGCGGATAATTTTTGGGCCATGGGCGATACCGGCCCCTGCGGACCCTGTTCCGAGATTCATATTGATCAAGGCCCGGAACACGGATGTGACCGTCCTGACTGTGCCGTAGGCTGTGACTGTGATCGCTTTCTTGAGCTGTGGAACTTGGTCTTCATGCAGTTCTATCGTGAGAGCGATGGCACCATGACGCCGCTGCCCAAACCTTCCATTGATACCGGTATGGGGGTTGAGCGGGTTGCTGCTGTTCTTCAGGGCAAATATAATAATTTCGATTGCGACCTGTTTACTCCGCTCATTGATACGGTTGTCCGGCTTTTCGGTCAGGTGTATAATGACAATGCCGCTGATGATGCAGCCATGCGGGTTATTGCCGATCATGCTCGCGCTACTGCCTTTTTAGTGGCTGATGGTGTGTTGCCCTCCAACGAGGGAAGGGGCTATGTCCTCCGGCGCGTCATGCGACGAGCCATTCGTTACGGCAGGACTTTGGGCCTAACAGAGGTTTTTTTCGGTGGTATTTGTCGTCAGGTAATCGACCTGATGAAGGATGCCTATCCTCATCTTGCTGACTCCCGAGAGCTGCTGGACAAGGTGACAGATCACGAAGAAACCCGCTTCGGCGAAACCTTGGATCATGGCCTAGCCATGCTGGATGAGGAGATCGCTCGCTTGCTGGGTGAGAAGCTTGATAAACCTATTATCAACGGCGAGTTCATCTTTAAGCTCTACGATACCTACGGTTTCCCGAAAGACATAGTCCGCGACGTGGCCCTGGAAAAGGGTATTTCTTTGGATGATGCCGGTTTTGAGGCAGCCATGCAGCGGCAGCGGGAGCAGTCCAGACGTTCCTGGAAGGGTAAGGACGTGGACCATTTTGCCGCTGGTTTGATTGCGCTGCTGGAGCAGGGCAAAACAACCGAGTTCCTCGGTTACACGACTACTTTTGCCGAGTCTGTGGTGGACGGTATTATTGATGGTCAGGGAGAACTGGTACAGGAAGCCTACGCCGGAGCGGAGGTGCAGATCTATTGTCCGCAGACCCCGTTTTATGCCGAATCAGGTGGCCAGACCGGAGACTGCGGGGTTATCAGCTGGGAGGGTGGTGAGTTTACTGTTCAGGAAACTAAAGCAGCTGCTGAGGGATTCGTTTTGCACTCCGGTACGGTCAGTCAAGGAACAGTAACGACCGGGCAGCAGGTCAGCTTGCAGGTGGACGAGCAACGTACAGCCACAGCTCTTAACCATACAGCGACCCATCTTGTTCAGGCTGCCATGCAGGAAATCCTTGGAGACCATGTCAAGCAGGCTGGTTCCTTGGTGCGGGCCGATCGTCTTCGTTTTGACTTCACCCATTTCTCACCGGTATCGCCGGAGGAAATTCGAGCCATTGAACAGCTGGTGAATCGAGAGATTCGCAGAAATACGCCGGTAGAGACAGCGGTCCTCTCCAAAGAGGCTGCCATTGCCGATGGGGCAACTGCCCTGTTCGGGGAAAAATACGGTGATGAGGTTCGAGTTGTCAGTATACCGGATTTCTCCAAAGAGCTTTGCGGCGGGACCCATACCGGTGCCACCGGTGATATCGGACTGTTCAAGATTATCTCGGAAAGCGGTATTGCCGCTGGCGTACGTCGTATTGAGGCCGTGACCGGGCAGGCAGCGGTGGACTGGCTTCAGCGCTTGGCTGAGCAGGCTGATGGCTTGGGCCAACTGCTCTCAGGCTCCTTTGACGATGCGCAGGCCAAGGTGAAGGCCCTGTTGCAGCGCCAAAAAGAGTTGGAAAAAGAGATTGCTGCTCTGAACGCCTCCAAGGCCCTGGGCAGTCTTGACGCTCTCCTGGCCGGGGCTGTGGAAATCAACGGCGTCCAGCTGATCTGCGGTCAACTGCCCTTGGATTCCCCGAAGACCTTGCGGGATATCGGGGATAAGGTTCGGGATAAAATGACCAGCGGGGTTACTGTCCTCGGTGGTGAGTTCGGTGGTAAGGCTGCTTTGCTGGCCTTAGTCAGTAAGGATCTGACCGGCAGGATCAAGGCCGGACAGCTGGTGAAAGAAGTGGCGGCCCTTGTCGGAGGTAAAGGTGGGGGAAGGCCCGATATGGCTCAGGCCGGTGGTCCTATGGCGGATAAATTGCCGGAAGCCATAAAGGCGGTTCCTGGTATAGTACGCAGTCTGATAGGGGAGTAGAGTTATGTCTGATGTCTCTTTACCGAATGTACAACCGGATGCGCAACGCATAGTAATAACCGGAGTGGGCCTGACCGCACCCGGAGGGTCCAATACCCTGACGGATTTTCGAGAGCAGGTTCTTGCGGGTCGGAGCGGGATCTCCACTATTGACCTGCGCTATATGGTGGATCCTTATCCTGCCGGTATCTGTGACTTTCCGGAAACCAAGTATCGTAAAAAAAAGGAAAATAAGCGGGGGACCAGAGCCGGTTGTATCGGGGTGTATTGCGCCGGAGAGGCCTTGGCTGATGCGGGATAGATTTTTCCGAGTATGAACGCAGCCGTACCGGGGTCTATATGGGCCTGACCGAACATGGCACGGTGGAAACGGAAAATGAGGTCTATAATATCAGTAAATTTGACTATAATGTCGATTACTGGACCCATCATCATAATCCGCGAACCGTTCTCAATAACCCGGCTGGCGAAATTACCATGAAGTTTGGGATCACCGGTCCGCATTATGCGGTCGGAGCTGCCTGTGCTGCCGGTAATGCCGCTTTGATCCAGGGTTCCCAGATGCTTCGTCTTGGCGAGGTTGACCTTGCCCTCTGCGGCGGCTTATCCGAATGCGTGGGTTCTTTCGGTATCTTTGCCAGCTTCCGTGCCCAAGGTGCTCTGGCTGAGCATGAGGAACCGACCAAAGCCAGTCGCCCGTTGGATCAGGATCGGAACGGGATCGTTATTTCCGAAGGTGGCTGTATCTTCACCTTAGAGCGCTTGGATAAGGCCCTTGCCCGAGGAGCAAAGATCTACGGGGAAGTTGCTGGCTATGCCATGAACTCGGATGCCCGTGATTTTGTTTTACCGTACGGTCCACGTCAGGCCGAATGCATCCGTTTAGCTCTTGAACGGGCCGGATTGACTCCCGAGGATATCAGTATTATCAACACCCATGCGACCGGTACCAGACAGGGTGACGTGGAGGAGTGCAAGGCCCTGGCAGAGGTCTTTGCCGGTTGCTCCGCTGTCAGAAGCAATAACACAAAGTCCATAATCGGGCACGCTATGGGCGCTGCTGGAGTCTTGGAATTGGCAGCAAACCTCTCGGCTTTTGAAGATAATTTTGTCCATCCGACAATTAATCTGGACAACCCTGATCCAGCCTGTGCCCTGCCGGGCTTGGTTTCCGGCAAGGCGGAGAAGGTGGAGCAGGTGGAGACGATTCTTAATAATTCTTTCGGTATGGTAGGGATAAATTCAGTCGTCATTATCAAGAGATTTATGGCGGACTAAAAGTTTTTATGGTAGTGTTATTCCCTTTTGCCAAAAAAAGGTTGGCGGATATTTTCAGCAGAAAAGGTTGAAGAAGAGCGAACGAATATTAAAGAGTATTTATATTGAGGAACCGGCATGACCCGTGATGAAATCAAGGATATAATCCTTGAAATTATTGAAGATATAGATGAGGATGCAGATTTCGATGATTTGGATGCGGATCAGCCTCTCCGAGATCAGTTAGACCTTGATTCTATGGATTTTCTTGATATCGTGATGGAGCTGCGGAAACGCTACAAGCTTCAGATTCCAGAAGAGGACTATCCAGAGCTCGCCACCTTGACCAGTTGCGTCAACTATCTTGAGCCTAAACTGAAAGACGTTTAATCAATCAAAACATTCCGTTGAAATCGTTGAACTATGCAGCGGGGAGGGTGGTTTTATAACAACGCTTAAATCTCTTTTCCCGCATTTCTGTTATGGCTGATTACCAGCTCATTATTATCGGCGGTGGCCTTTCCGGCTTAGCCGCCGGTATCCGTTCAGCCCGTTTCGGGCAGAAAACCCTGATTGTCGAGGGGCATAGCCTGCCCGGTGGTTTAAATTCTTATTACTACCGCCAAGGTTATCTGCTGGAGACCGGTCTTCATGCGATGACCAACTTTGCCGCCCAAGGGGCCAAACATGCGCCCTTGAACAGGTTGTTCCGCCAGCTGAAACTTTCCCGCAAGAAATTTATCACCCATGAGCAGCTTGGCTCCGAGGTGATTTTCCCCCAGGCATCACTTCAATTTTCCAACGACTTTAATCTCCTCTGTGAAGAAATAACACGCCATTTCCCGGCAAGCATTGACCGATTTCGGGCAATGGTCAAGGAGATTGATGCCTATGATCCTTTTGCCGAAGTGCCCTGGCAATCGGCCCGAGATTTTCTCCGGGATCGCCTTGCCGAACCTCTCCTAGAGGACATGCTTCTGTTGCCTCTGATGGTGTACGGCAATGCCGAAGAGTATGACATGGATCTGGGCCAGTTTGCATCATGTTTCGGGCACTTTTCCTGGAGGGCTTTTTTCGTCCGGAAGGAACAATTAAGGACCTGATTGACATGCTGTTGGAACAGTATGACCAATTCGAGGGAGAACTCCGTTTTCGTGCTCCGGTTGCGGCAATCATGAACAAGGATGGCAAGGTGCAGGGCGTCCGTTTGCACAACGGCGAAGAGATCACTGCGGATGCGGTTCTGTCCACTGTGGGGATTCCAGGAACGGCTCAATTAAGCGGCTGGCCCCTGGACATTGACCAGTATATTGGTAAAATGACCTTTATGGAGACGATCTCCATGATACCGGAATTGGAGCTGCCGCCGGAAAGATCAGGGCGAACCATCCTGTTTTACAGTCTCAAGGATCAGCTCAGCTATCATCGACCTGTCGAGCCCATTGATGCTTCCTGGGGTGTGATTTGTTTCCCGGATAATTTTCAGGGGATTGAACGTCGAAACGACGCACCGACCCAGGTCCGGGTGACCAATGCCGCCAATTATGAGCTTTGGCAGCAGGCAGCGGCTGACAAGGAACAGTACCGGCACGTCAAAGAAGTATGCGGGCGACAGTCGGCAGCAGCAGTCAGCAAGATCCTTGGAAGGTATAGCCAGGACGCAGTGTTTCAGGACAGCTTTACGCCCATGACCATTGAGCGGTTTACGGAAAAATGCGGCGGAGCCGTATACGGCAGTCCGATCAAGATCAAGAGCGGCAGAACCCCTTGGTCGAATCTCTTCATCGCGGGCACTGATCAGGGCTATCTCGGTATTGTCGGCTCCATGCTCAGCGGCGTGACCATTGTAAATCAGCATTTGTTGGGGTAGCTGGCTTGTTATTCTTCGAAAGCCGTTTCGGATGTCAGAATGACAGGAGAATTTACGGCTGTTCTCTGTGTATTGACTTAAAAAACAATAAGGTATGGGTGCAGCGCAACGGCACGGAACGAAGGGTTGCGCAGGAGCTGAATGAACTGGGTGTGCCCAAGGAAGATATTGTGCTGGCATTCCATGCGCCTGAGAGAAGACAATTTACAGGCTATGCGACGAATTAAACGGCGCAATCCGTTTGGTCTGATCAAAACCTTGCAATAATCCTAGAAAGATAGGAGAGGAAGAATGAAGGAAAATTACTGTAAACTGCTCTTGGTAGTTTCTCTGTTAACGACTACACAGACATCGGCAGAAGTAATTGAATTCCAACATCCATTTTCAAGTTCGGGAACTTCTCAATGTTATCAGTATGATTGTAATAGCAATACGATAAATAACCACACTGGAATTGACTTCAGCAGCGGGTCTCTTGAGGATATAAGTTCATCTTCGTTTGGCCTGATAACGGGTGCAGAGGATAGCAATCCTGAAGGAACTAAAGAAGTCTTATTTAATCCAACCCGTTGTTACAATATTGGTGATCGGACATATCAAGACTGGGGTGGATTTAACTATCTGTATTCAAAGCATTTGATTAATAATGGGAAATTTGTATATTTGAAGTATCTTCATCTTGAACCAAATTCAATTCCTGATACCTTGCAGATAAATAGATATATTGTTGCTGAACAATTTATCGGAGAAGAAGGTGCGTCAGGTTGCGTGACAGGAGAACATTTGCATTTTGAAATAGGAAAGACTCAAGCCCCGCAACTGCCCAGACAGACAGGTATTGATAACACCTATGACCCTGCCGACTTTATCTTTGATCATAATTTTCAAATAGCCATTCCTGTACTTTCATGTGCAGCATATCCAAATTTCTCTTCAAATTATGCTGTCTACGGAACGGCAGGTGAAAAGATATACGGTAGTTTAAACTTAACAGGAACATTTCAACGTTCCTCCATAGTCGTTCGTGACTTCTTCAATAGAAGCCAAGTTGCAGAACGAGGTAATCTTGATGATGACCATAGATTTCTTGGTGGAACAAACGCTGATTTATACGTTGACGGGATTGAGGGTGAGAATACTTATCTGGAAGATGACTATCTGTTTGTCGCCTATGTGCAGGATGACGATGAACACCGATTCGGTTACCCGGTTAAGTTCTCCTTTGTGCAGGAAGGAGATATCATTGTCGATAATGATCAGCAGAATAGCGGGCTGTATCAGTTTGAAGGAGATAAGGGGCTTCTTGTTCCAGGTTATTTTTTAACAGCTGGATTGCACGAAGGCAGAAGCGACGATTGGGCACGCTGGAAGCCGGGAGCTTCTGGAACCTACAGGCTTTATGTCCATATCCCGGAGCACGGAGCGACAGCGACAAATGCAGTCTTTAAAATTAAAGCTGACGGTCAGAGTCCTGTATATATGGACGGAATCAATATGCCGGATCATTCTGGAGAATGGGTTCAATTAAAAAATGGCGACTTAGATGTGTTCGATTTTACAGTGGAAGGGTATGTCGGAATTGCTTTGGGCAGTGACCCTTCATCCAGTAATTATCATATTGATGCAAACCATAAAGTTGCCTTTGATGCAGTTAAATTTGAAAAAGTGGAAAATTCAACTTCAGGAATACTTTCATTTCTTCCTGCAATTCTTGCTGGTGCCTCTGATGACACCGTTCCCACCGTCACTTCACCAGCAACAGGCCGCGTCTGGATGGATCGCAACCACGGTGCTTCACGAGTAGCCACCAGCATGACGGATACAGAAGCTTATGGCAGTCTCTATCAATGGGGCAGGCTCACAGACGGGCATGAAAAACGAAACAGCACCACAACGACAAAGCTGAGTCCGACAGATGTTCCAGAAGATGGCAATTTCATTGTAAACACTTCTGAACCCTACGATTGGAGAACTTCACCGAATAACAACCTTTGGCAGGGGGAAAGCGGAATCAATAATCCCTGTCCAACCGGCTTCAGATTGCCGACAGAAAGCGAACTTCAAGCAGAGGTGGATACTTGGAGTTCACAAGATATACAGGGAGCTTTTGCCTCACCTCTAAAGTTGGTTACAGCAGGCGCACGTAGTGATGATGAAATAATTGAGGAAGGATTCAATGGTATTTATTGGACTAGTACGATTGCCTCTGGAGGTATGCCTTATTCTAATGCATTCATAATTAATGATCGAGGTGTTTTTCCATCTGGACTTATGTTGCGGTCGAAAGGCTATAGCGTTCGTTGCATTAAAGATGCGCCTGACTTGGTTCCTACCGTCACCTCTGCAACAGGTCAGGTCTGGATGGATCGCAATTTAGGTGCGTCACGAGTTGCAACAAATTTGACAGATGAAGAGGCTTATGGTGATCTGTATCAGTGGGGAAGACTTGCGGATGGGCATGAGAAGCGGGCGCAACATGACCCGACCCGCCAGACCACCTCGGCCTTAAGCACTACTGACGATCCGGGCCACGACGACTTCATCACCGTGTCGGCATCCCCTTATGATTGGCGCGACGGCCAGAACGACAGTCTCTGGCAGGGTGTTGGCGGTATCAATAACCCCTGTCCTGCCGGTTTTCGTCTGCCTACTGCTGACGAGTGGCAGGCGGAGATCAATCAGTACGGATCCACAGGTACAGTCCTGTTCGGTTCTCCCCTTAAGCTTGTTGCAGCGGGTGGTCGTACCTACGGTGATGGAACGCTCTTTAGCACAGGCAGCTACGGCCTCTATTGGTCCAGTCTGGTCGATGGTGCCAGCGCTCGTTTCTTGACCTTCGGCAACGATTATGCAGGCCTGTACAACGAGTACCGTTCGTATGGCTTCTCTGTCCGTTGCATTCAGGATTAATACTGGAGAAAATTCGATCAAGAGCGGCAGAACTCCCTGGTCGAACCTGTTTATTGCTGGCACGGATCAGGGGTACTTGGGTATTGTCGGGGCTATGCTCAGCGGTGTGACTATTGTTAATCAACATCTTTTGTGATAATATAACTCAATGTAATTGATTTAATATTATTTTATTGAGGGGGACGCCTATGATGATAGATGAAAAAGGGATATTGAGGGAAGTCCTTGACGCCCTTCCCTCAGTGGTGTTTATAGTTGACCGAGATGTGCGGGTTCAGGAGTACAATGCGGCAGCAGCCCAATTTATCACGGTAACAAAAAACGCTGTTCTACAGCAGCGGGCTGGCGATATTCTGTGTTGCATTCATTCTTCTAGGATCCTAGGAGGGTGCAGCCGTTCTTCAGCTTGTAGCTCCTGCACAATCAGAAATGCTGTGATAGATGCCCTTGATAAAAATTGTATTATCCGCCGTCGTGCCAAAGTGCAGTTAATTCCCCCTAGAAAAGCAATAGAGCAGCAGGCCTTGATCACGGTTTCCCCTTTTTCTTTCCAGGGAACCCTTTATTCCCTTTTGATGATTGATGATATCAACGAGCTCGCTGAGCTGTACCATATGCTTCTTGTCTGTAATGCGTGCGGAAAACTGCTTGATGGAGAAAATACCTGGGATTGGGCCAAATCCTCTTTAAAAAACAACTGGAACATTGACTGCTCATATAGTTACTGTACTGACTGTTTCAACAAGGAGATTAAAAAATTCTATGGGCCTACATACTAAAATACCGTTTCTGCTTATCGGGTGGTATCTTGTTATCAGCCTGCTGACCTTTCTCGTTTACGCAAAAGATAAATCAGCGGCAAAGAAAGGGGCGTGGCGGACACCGGAAAGTACCCTCCACCTGTTTTCACTGTTCGGGGGCTGGCCCGGTGCGCTTATTGCGCAACAAAAATTGCGTCACAAGTCGAAAAAGCAACCCTTCCGTTTTGTGTTTTGGTTAACAGTGCTGCTGAATTGCGCTGGGTTGTTCTGGCTGTTTACACCGGCCGGAGCGGCTAAACTCGACCTGCTGAAAAATGTTTTTTAAGAATTTTTATATGCTTCTTTCTCTTTTTCCTTAAACGTATCTCCATAGCCATGAAAGAAAAATACATGCTGAGGGAGGTTTTTGACGCCCTGCCTTCCATGATATTTGTGGTCGATCAGGATATCAGGATTCAAGAATATAATGCGGCGGCAGGGGAACTTATGCGTTCCGACCGAGACACCATTCTTCAACAGCGTGCCGGAGCAATACTTCATTGTATCCATTCTGAAAAAACACCAAAGGGGTGCGGAGAATCGCAAGAATGCTGTGATTGTATTATCAAAAATTCCGTCACTCAGGCATTGCAGGGAAAGCGTATTGTTCGGCGACGGACCCGTATGGAAATTGTGCATAATGACCATAAGGCGGAGATCTATGCATTAGTCACGGTATCCCCGTTTTCCTTTCGTGGCAGTCCTCATGCCCTTTTGGTCATTGAAGAAATAAGCGAGATAGCTGAGTTATATCAGATGATTTTCATCTGCCCGGTCTGCGGAAAAGTGCAGGACAATGAGAAGACCTGGATGCGGGTTGAGGCTTATTTCAAAAATAACTGGAATGTCGAATGCTCACACGGCTATTGTCCTGATTGCTTTAAAAAAGAGATGAAAAAAATCAAATTCTCTTCAAAAAATAGGAACGACTTACCGATCATTGATTAAAACGGATTTCTTGCAAAAGAACGACGATTCAACCGCCTTGGGTAAAGCACTCTGGGTAATTTGTTAACATGGAAAGAGTTTATTGATATGTCTTTTACGCCTCTTGACAAGGTTCAAAACAGCTACGATGTTATTGTTATCGGCTCCGGTCTTGGCGGTCTGACCTGTGCCAAACGTCTTGCCACGTCCGGCCATAGTGTTCTCCTACTGGAGCACCATATCCAGTTGGGTGGGTTGGCGACTTGGTTTAAGCGGGGAGGGCATATCTTTGACGTCTCCCTGCACGGTTTTCCGCACGGGATGGTCAAGACCTGCAAAAAATACTGGTCCAAGGAGATCAAAGACTCCATTGTCCAGCTCAAAGAGATCGCCTTTGATAATCCCCAGTTTTCTCTGACCACCACCTTTTCCAAGGATGATTTTGTCCGCATCCTTCATGAGGACTTTAAGATTGATCGGACCACTGTTGATGATTTTTTCACCACGGTCAGGGCGATGAATTTTTATGATGATCAGGGTATGACCACGCGGGAGCTTTTTGAGCAGTTTTTTCCGGGTCGATCCGATGTCCATCGTCTCCTGATGGAGCCTATCACCTATGCCAACGGCTCTACGCTGGATGAGCCCGCTATTACCTACGGGATTGTCTTTTCCAATTTCATGAGTCGGGGTGTGTTCACCTTTGAGGGCGGTACAGACAAACTCATCGGCATGATGGCAGATGATCTGGAAAAGAGCGGCGTGACCATCTGCGCCGGGGCCAAGGTCGAGCGAGTTTTAGTTGATAACGGCAAAACCAGAGGCGTCCTTGTCGGAGGTCGGGAAATTATGGCCAAGGCTGTGGTCTCTAATTCCGGCATCACTAATACCATTGATAACTTAGCCGGACGGGAAGCCTTTAGCGCTGATTTTCTCTCCCGTTTCGATAAAGTAGTGGTGAATAATTCTTCCTGCCAGGTTTATTTCGGCATTCGTCAAGGGGAGTCCTTCCCGGATATAGGGGATCTGCTCTTTACCTCAACATCTGAGAACTTTTCCTCGGAAGAAATGCGGTGCATGGATACCAAGAGCCGTACCTTCTCAGTTTACTATCCCAAGACCCGTCCGGATAAGCCAGATTACACCGTGGTTGCCTCTATGAACGGTAATTACGATGACTGGGCAGGGTTGGATGATGTTGCTTATAAAGAGGCCAAAGGGGCTATGGTGGAACGTTGCTTTGTTGATCTGGAGCGATACATCCCCAGCATCCGTGATAAGGTGGATACCGTTTCCTCAGCCACGCCCAAGACCTTTAATCGCTATACCCTCCATACCAAAGGCACCTCGTTTGGCACCAAGTTCGAGGGGCTGGATATTTCCCGCTCCCTCTTTAAAGAGGTGGGCGGTCTGTTTCATGTCGGCTCGGTGGGAATTATCATGAGCGGCTGGCTGGGTGCGATTAACTATGGGGTGATTGTGGCTAACGATGTGGATGCTTATGTGCGAAGCTAAGAATCTTGTTAAAAAGCAGTAAGGGCAATAAAGAACGCTATGCGTATTAAAAAAATTTCCTATACCGACAAGACAACTGGTTGGGAATTAAAGTCTGTGTCCTTTAATCAGCTCACGCTGCTTGTCGGGGCATCTGGAGTTGGCAAGACGCGCATATTAAACTCGATTCTTGATTTAAAAAGGATAGCAGCAGGGGATTCATTGATCGGGGTTAAATGGCATATTGAATTCTTGTCATCAAGTGGAACTCAATATACATGGGAAGGAGAGTTTGAGAATAGTGGCGTTTCTACCATCAGGAGTTTACTTGGAGATCTGGACATCGGAGGAGCATCTATTTTATCAGAATTAGTTTACAGGGAAAATGAGCTAATCGTAGAAAGAAATAATTCTGATATTATTTTTAATAAAATAAAAACGGTAAGGCTTTCAGCAGACCAGAGTGTGCTTCATTTGCTCAGGGAAGAAGAACAGATAAAAGAAGCTGCAAGTGAATTTAAGAAAATTATATTTTATAACACAGAACGGCATGATTTTTACAGGCATTTCCGTAGCCTCAAGTCTCTCGACGAGAAAATAAACAGATATGATGACATAGAAGAAGTTCGCAATCTTTCGCTGTCTCTTACTGAGAAGTTATATTTTGTCTATAAAAGAAAAAGACAGCTTTTTGACGACATTGCGAGCAGCTTTATTGATATTTTTCCTCATGTCGAGGATGTGCAAGTCGTGTCGATATTGACTGAAATACCAATGAAGAACGCTCCAGAAGCAATCTTGATCCAAATTCAGATTAAGGAGAAATATGCTTCTGACTGGATTGATGAATATGGCATATCATCAGGAATGCTAAAAACGTTGGTTTATATAGCGCAGCTTCAGTTATGCGCGGATTCAAGCCTGATTTTGATAGATGAATTTGAAAACAGTCTTGGTATTAATTGCATAGATGAACTGACCAGCAGCATCGTTTCCGCAGAAAGAGGCTTGCAATTTATTATTACCAGTCACCACCCTTATATAATTAACAATATAAAACATACTGATTGGAAAATCGTCACCAGAAAAGGCGGTGCTGTAATCGCCCACGATGCTAGCGCTTTTAACTTTGACAAATCAAAGCATAAGGCCTTTACCCAGTTGATAAATCTTGATCTCTACTCTGAAGGCGTAGAATCATGAATTTGTATTTCTTGGTGGAAGGCAAGACTGAGCGGAAAGTTTATCCCAAATGGCTTGCCCATCTTGCACCTCAACTGGAGCAGGTGAATTTTCCCTGTGAAGCAACCGATAATAACTACTTCCTGATAAGCGGTGGAGGTTTCCCAAGTATTCTTGATAACCATCTGAAGGATTCAGTAAGTGATATCAAGAATTCAGGAAATTTTGATTATCTTGTCCTGCTTATTGATACGGACGATGTCTCAGCAGCGGAAAAAATAGAGGAGGTTAAAGAGTTCGTCAGAAGTAACGATATCATTTTCAATGATTGCGAATTCATCATCCTGCCGCAGGTTGTCTGTATGGAGACATGGTTTCTCGGTAACCCACGTATTTACTCAAAAAACCCATCTTCTGCTGAATGTTCCGCTTTTAGCAAACATTATGATGTTGCCCGGAACGATCCTGAAAAAATGCGGCAACCGCAGGAGTCTTGCGGATCAATTGGTGATTACCATTTCCAATATCTTAAAGCCATGCTGCGGGGAAAAAATATTCGCTACAGCAAGAAGAATCCCCAAGAAGTTACCAAGCCTTATTATATTGATGCACTGCGTAACAGAATAGAGTTAGACAAAAATTGTCTCAGCAGTATGCATAACTTTTTCTGCGCACTTGGCAAAATTACAGAGAAAGAAGTTATCTGATAATTTCAACTACTGAGAAACCAACTTTTTCGGTAAGTTGAAGTTAATATGTGTGTTCGTCTTGAGAAAACCGATTGTAGCAGGTGATGTACAGCTCATGCCGTGGTAACGGGATGGGCTGTTTTTGTTTGAACAAGCTGATCAGCACGAGAAAATTTTCAATTCTTCGGAAGAAGAGAGGGGACGGCAATGAAGAAAATAATCTTGATCATGGTAATGATCTTATTACCGGTACAGGGCAATGCGCTTGAGTTTGATGTATGGAAAACAGGCGAGGCAAAGAACAAGGTCATCGATACGGCGAAGCGTGAAAAGATAGAATTAAATACACATGCAAAGGTGGTTAGAGGCGGTGGTGTTGCATCAAATGAAATACATTATAGCAGTTCCCTTTTTAAGGAAGAAGCAAAGGTGAGCTTGGTCTTTACCAAGAAAAGCAATGTACTCTATGGAATAATAATAGATTGGAGAGACCTGGAAACCACAGAAAGGGGAGAGGCCCTGTATGAAAAAATAGAAAACACACTTGGAGAAAAATATATAAAAGATGAAGAGGTTGCAGGGAAGGGGTCGATACGAAATAACAAAGAAATTTTTAAAGACTGCACGACAACAACGACAAAATACAAGGGTGGGATTAGTTCGACACTTTTTCGATGTCACGAGAAACGGTTTGTCAGCGTGAGGTATATAGATAATAAGCTTGAACAGCAGAATGTCTTTGAAGAAAAAAATGCGGTAAAAGAGCGGAATGGTGATAGCGGGAAGTTTTAAAAAAGAAGAAGGTTTTGTTGTAGTCTTTTATTCCATAAATTTATTGTGGCCGGCTGAATATTTTCAATATTGACAAAGAAATATCATGTGACTACAAAAGGAAAAAAAGAGCGGCGACCGCGAGATGAGAAGACACGGTCGCCGCAGAGGAAGCTTGGGAGACGGGAGTAAGTTGTTTATCTGATAAATCCCGTTTGTTCTGTATAATCAAGAAGAGTGCAATATTTAACCGATTTAATTTTCAAGGCAGCTGCACTGCTCTTTAATAGCCGAATAAAGGCAACATTTTTTCCAATCAACCGTGTAGCTCATGCCGTAAATAATTTTGACAACGCCGCACCCGCATTCACCGATATTTGAGCAAACCTCAGGCTCTCTACCGACAGCTTGTGTATTGTTCTTGAGCTGTACCTGTACGTGCTTTTTGGTCAGAGGGCAGTCATACGCTTTGCTGGTTGTATGTCGGGTTTTCATGTGAAACTCCTTTCGGTCGATTGATGCACTCTAGGCTGTCGTACTTTTTGACTACAATTGATTACGTCTTTAATAAAACATATTGATCTTGCCCTTACAATAAGGTGAACGCCTCATTTTATTCGGGTGGATCGCCCGGATTGTCCGGGCAGAGTCTTGAGCAGCTTGAAATATCGCTGGCTTTAGATGCTTGTGTCCTTTCTAGGTGACTGATGAGAAAGAAGTTTTACCCCAAGCAAGATGAGCAATACCGGAATAAACCATATTAAATAAAAAGATGCGGGCTCTATCAAATCTTGCATTGTACCAGCAGCAGCATACTTGTCTGCAAAACGTATTCTCATGTTATCTTCAGGGGTGCTGAATGCCTGTACAAAGGCGGCAGCTTGCTCGTCAGTGGATGCGTGTAGAATTTTTTTGGAAATCAGGAAGGATGAGAAGGTAAAGGAACCACTCGGTCTGTAACATAGAGAAAAAAAGCCGTAAGACAAAGTTATAGAGCAGGCTGTGTTGATCGACACCTGGGGGGGAGGCACCGAAGTCCTCTCGCCCAGAGGCCTAAAAAGAGAATTAGTCGATTGCCGACAAAACTATCTTCAGCTGCTCGACAAGAAGATCAATATCCCCTTGTGTGACAGTCAAGGGCGGAATAAAACGCAGCACCCGCATCCCGGCAAAGTTAATCAGGCAACCCCGCTCAAAGAGCTGCTGGACAATGTTCGCCCCGTGCCCAATCCCTTTTTCGGTTAGAATCAGAGCAAGGAGCATACCGCTACCGCGAACGCCGGAACAGAGCTGTGGAAACTCCGCAGCAACTTTTTCCAAGCGTTGGATAAAATAGTCGCTCATCTCCTGAACGGCATCGAAAAAGCCGTCAGCCAGCATGGTTTGCATCACCGCAACACCAGCTGCCGCCGCCACCGGATTGCCGCCAAAGGTGGAGGCATGGGTGCCCACCGTGAACGAAGATGCGATATCAGAGCGGGTCAGCATGGCTCCGACAGGGAGCCCATTACCCAAGGCTTTGGCTAGGGTCATGATATCCGGGGTAACGCCCAGCTGCTCGTAGGCGAACAGAGTGCCGGTCCGCCCCATTCCGGTCTGCACCTCATCGAAAATAAGAAGCAGGTTGTGCTTATCGCAGAGGCTTCGTATTTTTTGTAAATAGGCAGGTTCCAGGGGACGTACACCGCTCTCGCCCTGAAGGGGTTCACAGAGGATGGCGCAGGTTTTGGGATTAATCAGTTTTTCCAACTCATCAGGGTCTCCGAAATCCGCATGGACAAAACCAGCTGGCATGGGTTCAAAGCCTTTCTGAAATTTGGGCTGTCCCGTGGCGGCAACCGTGGCCAGGGTTCGCCCGTGAAAGGAACCGGAGAGCGAGATAATTTCGTATCGGCCCTTGCCGCTGTGGATTCGGGCCAGCTTAATCGCTGCTTCATTGGCTTCAGCGCCGGAATTGGCCATAAAAACGCGATCAGCAAAGCTGTTTGCCGTGAGCAGTTCAGCCAGCTCGGTTTGCGGCTCGGTGTAAAACAGATTAGAGACATGCATGAGCTTCTTTGCCTGTGTACACACCGCCTCAGTGACCGCCGGATGGCAATGTCCTAAAGAGCAGACCGCAATA
This sequence comes from Candidatus Electrothrix aarhusensis, assembly GCA_004028505.1. Taxonomy (GTDB): domain Bacteria; phylum Desulfobacterota; class Desulfobulbia; order Desulfobulbales; family Desulfobulbaceae; genus Electrothrix; species Electrothrix aarhusensis. The sequence goes on along the minus strand of MTKO01000094.1, from coordinate 13,037 downwards.
CCTGCGAGAAAATCCAGGTACTCTCTGCCATCCGCATCCCAAAGCCGACAACCTTCTCCCTGCACCATAGCTGCCGGAAATCGGCTGTAGGTTCCTGCAAACACGGCATCACCTTTTTCTTTCCATTCTGTATTATTATGTGTGCTTACTGCTGTCATGCTGTAATCTCCGTACCGATCCCCTTATGGGTAAAAATCTCCAGCAGGATGGCATGTTCTTGCCGTCCGTCAACGATATGGGCCTTATTGACTCCGCTTTCAAGAGCGGAGGCGCAACAGCGGAGTTTCGGGATCATTCCACCGCTAATCACTCTGTTTTCAATCATCTGCTCAATAGAGTCCTTTCTGATGGAAGAAAGGAGGTTACCCTCGCGGTCCTTCACTCCTTCCACATCAGTGAGCAGGATGAGCTTGACTGCATCTAGCTCGGCAGCAATGGCTCCAGCCACCAGGTCGGCATTGATATTATAGGCCTGTCCGTCTTCGCCCACCCCGACCGGAGCAATGACCGGAATAAAATCCTGAGCGTCCAAGGTGTTAAGGATTTCAGGATTCACCTTGGTCACCTCGCCGACTCGACCGAGATCAATGAGTTCTGGCGGAGCGTTTTCCGCTTCTGGTTTTCCGAGCATCTTCATTTTTTTCGCCTGGACAAGATCACCGTCTCGTCCAGAAAGACCCACGGCCTTGCCACCGCAATGATTGATCAGGCCGACAATCTCTTTATTCACCTTGCCGACCAGGACCATCTCCACCACATCCATGGTCTCGCCGTCCGTGACCCGCATGCCCTGAATATAGTTGGAGGTGATCTGCATCTTTTCCAGAAATTTATTGATCTGCGGGCCGCCGCCGTGGACCACTACAGGATTCAGGCCGATGTATTTGAGCAGAATAACGTCCAGAGCAAAATTCTTCTTCAGCTCCTCATCCACCATAGCGTGACCGCCGTATTTGATGACTACGGTTTTATGATTAAATTCTCGTATGTAGGGCAAGGATTCTATCAGCACCTTGGCCTTGGCTATTTCATGTTCCATGATATGCTCCGGTTTTTTTGAAAAAATCTGCAGGCCTTACCATCAGACATTAAAACGAAACAGGATACAGTCCCCGTCTTTGACCACATACTCTTTGCCCTCTGAACGCATCAGCCCCTTATCACGAGCCGCAGATTCGGAGCCGCAGGCGATATAATCCTCATAGGCAATGACCTCGGCCCGGATAAAGCCTCGTTCAAAATCCGTATGAATTTTCCCGGCTGCTCCTGGTCCAGTTGTCCCCTTGGTGATGGTCCAGGCTCTGGTCTCCTTTTCACCCACTGTAAAGTAGGTAATCAGCCCCAGTAGGTCATACCCGGCATGAATCAAGCGGTGTAGGCCTGGCTCTTCCATGCCCATGTCGGCAAGAAACTCCTGCTGCTCTTCAGCGTCGAGCAGGCTGATTTCTTGCTCAATGGCCCCGGCAATGGTCACGACAGAAGCACCTTCCTTCTCGGCAACCTCCTTGAGTCGATCAACAAAATCATTACCATTGGCAATATCTTCATCGCTGACATTGGCCACATAGAGGACCGGTTTGGTGGTCAGCAGGCAGAGATCACGCATCAGTTCTCGTTGCGGATCTGTTTCCGGCTCTAAATTTCTGGCTGGTTTGCCCTCATCAAGAACTTCTTGCAGCTGTTCCAAAAAAGCAGCCTCGGCTATAAATTTTTTATCTCCAGATTTTGCCTGACTCGCCGCTTTCTTATGCCGCTTGCTTACAGTATCCAGGTCGGCCATGACCAATTCCATAGTGATGACTTCTAGGTCTCGGATGGGATCAACCGAGCCGTCTACATGGATGATATTATCGTCCTCAAAGCAACGGACAACATGGAGAATGGCATCCACCTGACGGATATGGCCGAGGAACTGATTTCCCAGGCCCTCACCCTGACAGGCCCCTTTGACCAGTCCGGCAATATCGACAAATTCCATTTGGGTGGGAATCTTACTGCGGGTCTTGGCCAGCTCTGCCAATTTATCAAGTCGTTTATCCGGCAGCGGCACCACGCCCACATTGGGTTCAATTGTACAAAAGGGATAATTTTCCGCTTCAATCGCTGCTGCTGTTAACGCATTAAATATGGTCGATTTCCCTACATTGGGCAGGCCGACAATGCCGCATTGAAAACCCATAGCTCTCTCTGTTTTTCGTTAAAGTATTATTGATAACTGTAGAATGACCCCCTCCTCCTAAAATAAGGAATAGGGAAGGTTCAAGTATTTTCTACAATATTTTGCAAATAAAGGGGGATGAGCCCCGAAGCTTGCTGAAGATGCTTCCTAAAAATAATCGTTATGATGTTCGTTTTTAATGTTCAAAGGTCGTTGTCGCATAGTCTTTATCCCAGGAAGGGTGCTGATAAGGAAGGTTCTGGAACACCGCCTTCAGCCGTTTGTTCCCGCAGTTTCCCATGCACATCCGATCGCACATGAAGGGGAGGCCTACACAATTTTTTTCGCATATTTCTTGGCAGCAGAGCTGACGTTCAAGGTCTCCAGTTATCGGATCTCGGACGTCCAACACTTTCTCCTCCTGCGTTATTGTTGCTGCACAGATATTTTGCTGCATTCCCCCCTTGCTGGTGAAAAATTCAGAGCCGGTAACAGTTACTGAATCTCCCACATGAAAGTAGAAGACAGAGGGGCACTTGGCAGTTAATCGTTCTGGATAGACATGGATGACAGTTTCTGTCTGCTCGCTGGTTTCTATATCAAGATGCAGGCCCCTTTGTCCTGTCAAGGGCTGAACCCTGTATTCAACATTGCGTATCCGTCCGTGAATCTCGCTCAGGGGGATTTGCCAGGGGCGACCGCATGTCGAGTTGTTTATCGTCCTACTCTGCTGCATCAGAGAAGTGGCCTGCACGATATTTTGTTGAACGTTCTGCGTAATGTTCTGCATGATATTTTGTTTAATCCCAGCAGAAAAGCTTGTTGTTGGCTGGGAACTCCCTGCCGAGGAGCTTAATTGCCTGGGAAATTCCGCCCCATATGCAGCAGAAATAAATCTGACAGTTTTTCCTAGAAAAGACTCCTGATACGGAAAAAAGCCAGCTGCAAGCAGGAAGACAAGAATGAAAACGACCTTATTATGTTTGAACGATTCCGAGTTTTCGGCCTGGGAATCGCAAGAGCGAAATTTAGTGTATATTTTCATGCCGCGAGGATAACACGGCATCCTCTCGGAGGAAAGAATATTCAACAGCAGAGAACAGACATCTCGTATTCTTTCTTCGGTAGTTTTGCAACGAGATAAGGACAACTCCGAGTCGACGACGTGTTGCAATAATAGATAGATGACAACATGATGCCTTTATCTCATAGATATTTTTTAATAAATGAACTTTTTTGAACCGGACGAACGCTTTTCTCCGTCCTCCTATCAAGTCTGTACTTTTTTCTGTCATAGGTTATTTTTTTTGTGTATGCTGACTCTTCTTGCAAAATCAGTGTTCATTAACAGGCAGTCAGCCGAACATCAACATGAACGTTCAATGTATAAAATCCTGATGCATAAGCAACTGCAACAGGCCTGTAACCTAGGAGAACTACGACTCCTTGATCTCCACCTCGGTCTTTTTTTAGAAAAGCAGGCCGTTGACAGAGATGGGCAGACCTCCAAGAATACCGAGAGCGCGGGTGGCCGATCAGAGTACCCAGCCCTGCTCCTTGCCGCAACCCTGGCTAGTGCCGCTGTGGGCAACGGCCATGTCTGCTATCCCTTGGGGGAGGCCCCGGAGCAACCCTCTCTGGCGGAAATGGTGGCAAAGAATTTTCCCTGCTCAAAAAAATGGAGGGAAGAGCTGCTTACCACCTCTGTTGTTGGGCAGCCCGGCGAGGTCTCTCCCCTGATTCTTGATGCGAAGAATCGTCTCTATCTCCACCGGTTTTCCTGCTACGAGGAATTTATTGCCACAGCCTTGCGTCGTCGGGCAGCTACCCGTCTCGACCTTGATCCTCAGGTTGCCTCTGAACTGCTGGCCCGACTTTTTCCTCGGACCGAAAAGAACAGCGCGATTGATTGTCAGAATTATCAGCAATTGGCCGCTGCCTTGGCCCTGCTCAAGCCCCTGGTGATTATCTCCGGCGGACCGGGAACCGGCAAGACCCATACCGTGGCCCGTATCCTGGCTGCAATTCAAGCTCTCCATGCCCGGCAGCAGGATGAACAGAGGGGGCAGAGAAAAAAGCTGCTCAAGATTGCCCTAGCCGCTCCCACGGGTAAGGCTGCGGCCCGTCTGGAAGAATCCATCCGCAAGGCCAAGCTCTCTTTGCCGGAAGACCTCCGGCACGATATCCCAGAACAAGCCCAAACTCTGCATCGACTGCTCGGTTCCCGCCCCGGTGCAGCGGCTTTTCGTTTTAATAGGGATAATAAGTTATATCTGGATCTGCTGGTTCTGGATGAGGCCTCCATGATTGATGTGGAGATGATGGTCGCTATCTTGGATGCCCTGCCCGAGAAGACGCGTATTATTCTCCTCGGAGATCGCAATCAGCTAGCCTCGGTGGAAGCAGGCAGCCTGTTTGCCGATCTCTGCGGCAACGATGAATCCCGTTGGTCGCCGCAGCTCTGCGCAGAATTGGAGCAGCTGACCGGAAGTTCCAATTTGCTCTCCTCCTCATCCGGCGAAACAGCCGCGAAAGAATCAGGGAAAGCATCCGATCCTGTCCTGGCAGACTCATTGGTCCTTCTGCGTACCAGTTATCGTTTTCAAGATAATAGCGGCATAGGATGTCTTGCTGCCGCAGTGAAGAGCGGTTCCGTGGAGCAAATGAACAGGACCTTGGCGGATAATTTTGCTGATGTAGAGATGGTGCAGTACACAGGAGCTAAACGAGAGCAATGGCTTGAAGGCCGGATCAAAAAGGGATTTCAGCCCATGCTGACAGCCTCCTCGCCGGAACAGGCCTTTGCTGCAATGGAAGCGTTTCGTTTTCTTTGTGCCCTGCGCAGGGGGCCAGACGGAGTTCAGGGTATCAATATTTTGGTAACACAGGTACTTCGGAGGGCTGGTCTGATATCTCCGCAAAACACGGAATGGTATCAGGGGAGACCGATCATCATTCTCCGCAATCAGTACGAGATGCAGCTCTTTAACGGGGACACCGGCATCCTCTGGCAGGATAACAAGGGGCGTTTGCGAGCTTGGTTTCGACGAGCGGACAACACCCTTTCCTCAATCAGTCCTGCTCGCTTACCTGAACATGAGACCGCCTATGCCATTACAATTCATAAGGCCCAGGGGTCGGAGTTTGATGAGGTCCTGCTTCTTTTACCTGATGAGGAGAGCCGAGTGCTGAGCAAGGAGCTTCTCTATACCGGTATTACCCGGGCCCGTAATAGGCTCATTCTCTGCGCATCTTCGGAGATAAGAGCAACAACGGTTTCACGAAAAACACAGCGTTTTTCCGGGTTAGCGGAAAAATTACATGGTTGAAAATATATAACTGAGTTTAATTTTTTGAATCAAAGGATTGACAGGCGAAACTTCCACCTTATACAATGCATTATCCAAAAGAAGGATAATGCGTTTACTATAACCAGAGAGGAAGACCCACATGCGTATTAGAAAAGCAGCTGTTTTGTTCAGTAGCCTGTCATTACTTTTGTCGTTAGCCGCTTGTAAGCAACCAGATAACGAAAAGCCGGAGGCACATGAACCGGTGGTTTCAGTAGCAGTGCCTGATGTCAAGGAGAGCGAGGCAGCAGCACCTCAGGAGAACATACTTATTGATGATTCCGATGCCGCTGAAAAAACAGTGGAGATAACAGACAAAGATTTTGGTTGTATCCGTGATATGCAGCCGGTGCGTGGAATGTACGTCGGAAACCTGTTGGGCAATATCGACGCAACCATTGCAGTGGCTAACTCTGAGGAAGGCGGGGTCTATCCTCCGGGAACAGTTGTCCAGATCGTTCCGGGTGAGGCTATGGTCAAACGGGAAGCGGGCTTTAATCTGACAACTGATGATTGGGAGTTTTTTGTCCTTGATGTCTCTGCCGAGGGAACCAAGATCGCTACTCGCGGCGGAGAAGATGTAAAAAATTCCTTTGGTCAGGATTGCCTTTCCTGTCATGCTCAGGCAGAGCCGAAATGGGATATGGTCTGTGAAACAGGTCACGGTTGTACTCCGATTCCCATTACTCGGGACATGATTGTTGCCTTGCAAAAGACGGATAAGCGTTGTGTGCCGATGGAGCTTGCAGATGTTGATAAGCAGGCGCTTGAGGATCTCCGGAAGCTGATTGAAGGTTTCAAAGCCCAGGCTGCATCAGCATCTGCCGTCGCAGTGCCTGCTGTTCCTGAAACCTTAGAGGAAGCTATCGAGGCGATGGAGGACGCCGCCGAGATGGTCTTGCCTGCTCCTGAAGCAGAGACCGCTGCCCCGGTTGAGGAAGAGGAAGGCGCAGAGTAAACGATTAAAGTACGAGTAAAGTAAGATACGAGGAAATCAAACTCGTTGTAACGCCCGGCGCTCAGTGTGAGTACCGGGCGTTTTTTTGTAAAAATACCGCTGATGAGAGCGGGGATATGTTGCGAGATTTTTTTATCATATCGTTTGGCTGCGCAATCAGTGATGGTCAGGTAAAAAGTCAGGATTTGCGTTTTTGGCGACGATAACTCAATTAGTTAGGACGTGAAAAAAGGGTATTTGGGACTTTTTACGAATCTATCAATCAGTGGATTGGTGTTGCGTTTCCCCGTTGCTTCTCGGCCCATTCCAGCACCTGGTCGAATTTGCTTTGGTTGGGGGGCGGGGGTGCGAGCAGGGTGCTGTATTTCTCTAGGTCCGCAGGGATGCGGCGATTTGTTTTGATAATCTCCAGACCTTGTACATCCAGTTGCCAGAGGAATTTTACGGCTTCTATGAAGGTGTGGTAGAGGGGGGTGGGTTTGGAGTTGTGGAGAAAGAGGGTATAAGGGCGCACATCCCAGAGTCGAATAGTCTTGTCATTCGAGCCTGAAGCTATATACTTACCGTCAGGACTGAAGGACACGCTCCGTACAGGATCAGTATGTCCGGTGAATACAGCAATTTTTTTGCCACTCTCCATTTCCCAGAGTCGTACTGTATTCTTTGAATCTGAACCTGCTATAATACCATAATTATCTCCTCCTAAAGCCAGATATCTGCCGTCAGGACTGAAGGACACCTTGTCAGCATGATCCTCAAACATAGCAATTTCTCTTTCGCTTTCAATATCCCAAAGCCGCACAGTCGTGTATGAAGCCAAAGCAATTAGCCTTCCGTTCGGGCTAAAGGAAACATTTTGGACCGTATTGGCAGGGTCATTTCTGATAACAGATAGCTCTCTGCCGCTCCCAACATTCCATAACCTCACTGTGCCATCAGTTGAAGCAGAGGCAAGATACCTCCCATCAGGCTGAAAGATATGCTCGAAACAAAATTTGTATGGCCTTTGAATGTGGATTTTTTTCTTTTATTTTCAAAATCCCAAAGCCATATTGTTCCATCTCCTGAACTTGAAGCAAGCAGTCTGCGGTCAGAACTAAAGGAGACAGCTGGAACGTCGCCAGAAGAAATGGTTTTTAATCCATTTTGACGTTTGCCGCTCGCTATATCCCAAGGCCAAATCATGCCGTCTAACGAAGCGGAAACAATCTGTTTGCGATCAGGAAGAAATGACACATTAGTTATATAGTCATGATGAGCTTCTTCAAAAACAGCGAGTTCTTTTCCTGTTTTAACATTCCATAGCCTGACTGTATTGTCCCATGAACCAGAAACTAATTGTTTACCATCCGGCTGAATGATACACTCGAAACAAGGCCGTTGTGGCCTCTGAGTACGGTATTTTCTTCGCCATACTCAATATTCCAGAGTCGAATTTTTTTGTCCTTTGAGACGGAAGCCAGCCGTTTGCCGTCAGGACTAAAAGATACGACAGCATAGCCCCTAAACACGGCGGTTTCTCTGCCACTTCTTATATCCCATAGCCGTACCGTATTATCTGTTGAAGCCGAGGCCAGTTGGGTGCCATCATCATTGAAGGATACATTGATGACAGAATTAGTATGTCCTTTAAATACAGACTTTTCTTCGATGTTTTCAATGTTCCATACCCTGACCGTTCTATCTACAGAAGCCGAAGCCAATTTTTTTCCATCGGGGCTGAAGGATACATCCCATATCTGAGCAGAATGACCTTCAAACACAGCTAATTCTTTGCCGTTTTCAAGATCCCAAAGTAGAACTGTCTGACGTCCTGAACCTGAAGCCAGTTTTTTCCCATCAGGGCTGAAGGATAGACTGTGAAAACCAAAAAATTCTTCAAACGCGACGATTTTTTTGCCACTTTCAATATCTAGTACCCGGATTGTCTTACCAGCAGCCAAAGCCAACCATTTTCCATCAGGACTAAATGCTATGCCGTCTACAGAAGAATCGTTTTTGAACACGTTGAGTTCTTTGCCTGTTTTTGAATCCCAAAGCCGAACCGTATTGTCCCATGAGGCTGAAGCTAATCTTCTGTTGTCTGGACTAAAAATGACTTTGAGAACTTTTTTTGTATGGCCTCTAAAAACGAAAAGTTCCTTTCCGCTCCCAAGACTCCAGAGTCGAATAATTTTACCTGAAGCCGAGACAAGCATTCTGCCGTCAGGACTGAATGACAGACTATTAATATCTCTCTCATGTACAGGAGAAGACCATTGTTCGCTCAGTGCAGCATTAAGTGTAACGGACGCAAAGAAAGGAGCTACAGAATTTAGATCCAGAGCAGGTTGCTGCGGATCAATTTTTTGACCCAAGGCTGCCGATGTAAAGAGAATGACTTTCTTATACTCTTCAATATTCCCTTCTTTCTCAGCTGCTTCAAGGGCCGTCAATGCCTTTCCTTCAAACGCCTTGGCAAGGTTATGGCGTGCTTCCAAAGTTTGTTTCTCTGCACGCTCTCTCTGCTCGTCCGCTTTGACTTTTTCAATGTTTGCTTCAACAGTTTTTTGTTCGGCAACTCCTCGTTGCTGTTCCGCGTTTTTCCAGAGCAGAAAAAATACTACTGCCACCACCACCATAATCAACAGCACTATGGCGATGCCGTTTTTCTTCCGTCTTTTCTGCTTTATCCACGCCGCCTTGCTGTCTTCGATAAAATATAGCTCTTTCTCTCCCAAATGCCCGGTATGGCTTGCCCGCCAATCTAATGCCTCATGTAGTGCTGGCCCCCGCAACAGCGCACTTTCTCCTTGGTCTTCTTCCTTGCTTTCTTCCCACTGCTTCCTCAGCACTTTTAACTTTTCACGCCACTCAAGAAAACTCCGCTCCTTATCCACCCACTCGCGTAAGGTTGTCCAGTGGAGGATCAATGCCTCGTGAACAACTTCGACCATGTTTTTTCGGTTCTCTGTAGTCTGCCCTGTTACGAGCAACCGTCTATCGGCAAGTCTCTTGATCAGCCGATGATATTCCGGCTTGAATTCCTCAAAGGTCGCCGCCTGCCGGGTATCTTCCGTGCCTTGCCCCGGTCGCACCAGCTTGAGAAAAACATGCCGGACACGCTCCTTATCTTCCGCATTGAAGAGGCTGTATACCTCATCAGCATAAACTGCAACAGCCTGTTGCACCCCGCCGATATCCTGATAGGCTGCATGGGTTATCTGTCTGCATTGCTGTTTTTCCCAGAGCTGGGTTAGGCAAAACTCCAGCAGCGGCAAATTGCCCGGTTCACTGTCCAACTCCGAAACAATCAGCTCTGCCAGTCCATGCTCAAAAGCAACATGCTGGAGCGCAGCAGGTTGCTCAACCATCTGGAGCAAATCGTTGTTTTTAACTGCCGGGATGAACAACGTTTGACTGGTGTTTAACGCCTCAGCAAAGACACCGCAATTTGCTGCCGCTGACATAAAGTCCGCCCGCAGGGTGATGACCGCACTGAAAGAATCGGTTTGCGCTACCTCCAGCAGTTGGCTGATAAAAGAACGGACAAGATCTTTGTCCGCATTGGGGGCATACAGCTCTTCAAACTGATCGACAATCAGGAGAAAGCGGAGACGATTGTTCTTTTCGGCAATGCGCCGGATCAGGTCAGACAGATTCAGCTCCCCGGACAGCAGGGCTGCTGCGCATTGCTTTGTTTTTTTGATTCGCTCCAGCTCGTCCGGTTCAGAATCGTATAAAAACGGGAAAAGACAAGCGGCCAGTTCAAGAAAAGGGTGTTTTTTGGGTCGGCAATCGGCAATCAACCAACCGTCGGTCTGGCGAAGGGCAGGCATCAGTCCGGCAAATACAAGGGAGGATTTGCCGCTACCGCTCGCGCCGATGACCGCTGTGAAGGGTTGCTTTTCAGCGGTTTTTCTGAGACGTGCGACAGCCTTGTCTCTGCCGAAGTAAAAACGGGCATCCTGTTCCCGGAACACTTCCAAGCCTCTGTACGGATTGACAGGGAGCGGCATATCTGGAAAGGCTTTAAAGAGCACAGCAGCAGGAATCATATAGGCAACGGTGGCATTATTTTTCCTGTCCAGCACGCTGACGATCATGCCGCAGACCACATTCCTTTCAACAGCCCAAACTGCCGTACCGCTGAAGCCTTCTTCAACTAATTCGTTACCCTGATGATGAATCTCCACCCAGCCTTTCGCGATTGAACCTTGCAGAAGCCCTTTCGCATACGTGCCGTCGTCAATGTTGTTTGGGAAGCCACAGATTTGGACTTGATGTCCGAAAAAGGACTTTCCCTCACTATCCAGCCTTGCTATCGGCGCAGGCTGGATCTCAGCAGAGAGTGGTTCCTCCGATAAGAGCTCCAACACGGCAATGTCTTCAATCTCACCAACCGCACTTTTTTCCTGAACCGGAAACCAACGCAGGATCTTTGCCCGCAGCAGGGAACGGTTGTTCAGTAGGGGGAAATCAAGAAAGACCTCGACATCAGGCTGGTCGGCTGCGTATTCATTTCGACGCAAAGCCGCATTGACCACATGGGCACAGGTGAGAATATGTTGCGGCGTGATCAGAAAGCCTGCTCCTACAGCGGAGCGGGGCTCTTGGTCATCAATCAGAATACGGACAAGGGAGGAGTCCAGAGACGAAATCGGCATAGGTGCTTAGCGAAGCTTTATTATTTTTTGTTGGTCCATTTCAATGAAACTTTGAACGTGGCTTCACTGTCTGCCGAAGCGAAAATCACTCCGGTCTTGGCGTTAAACTTTAGACCAAATTCCAGGGCGATCTCATCCGGTGTGTTCATCTCCCGGAAGGCCTTTAGTATTACCTCAGCAGCAGGTTTGATCCGGTCCACCGCATCGACAAAAAGAGAGTCCGCTTTCTCTGTCCCATTATCGCCGCCCCGGCTCACCCGGCGCATTCCTTCAGGGTTGGTTTCCTCAGCCTCGATATAGACCGGCTGGCCGTCCAGTTCAAATTCGATCATTTTTATCATGGTATTTCAATAAATTAAGGTGTTGTGCTCTATAGTGAGCATCATCCGCCACTGTTACTCATCTTCAAACTCAATTTCGCACGGTAAGGGCACGACACGCCGTGCCCCTACCGAAAACGGAATGTTTATTTTTCAGGAAATTCCCTACTCCACCCCACTCACAGTAACCGTACCAACCCCACTTCGAGCCCGATACTCCAGCCGATACATGGCCTCAACCTCCACCGGAGGCAGGGTATAGATGCCCGGCGTGACCGCCCGGACCAGATAGGCGGACTGGAACCTGCTCATCTTTTTGTTCCCCTTAATCCTGGGCAAAAATTTGGTGTCAAAGCCCGCCACGAAACGATCATCCCGCGCATCCATATACAGGTTGCCGGTGAGCTGATTCTTGAGCCAGCTAAAGGCCGTATCCCGTTCAGTAATAGGACGTTCGATTTCAAAGCCTGCCGGTAGCAAATCAACCAGTAGGGCCTGGAAATCCGATCCTGTCTTCACCTCACCCTGAAGAGTGACCACCATAAGTTCTCCCTGCTGAATCGCATCCACCGGCATGGGTTCCCCGGCAGTGTTGTACCATTCCCGAAAAATCGTGAAGCCATTTTCCACCGGTTCAGGTGCTTTAATGGGTGAACCTTGTACGGTGGTCACCAGCCAGACCGCCTTATCGCCATTATTGGTGATGGTGACCGGGTTGCTCAACAGCGAATTGCCGTCCCGTTGCAGGGCAAAGAAGGTGCTGTTCGGCGTTTTCGGCTTGGGCTGCTCTTTTTCCTCGTCCTGAGGATTTGCCGGAGCCTCGGCTTCCGGCGGCTTGCTGGTACCGAAGTTCAAGGCGGATTTGATCCTGGCGAGCAGGGAAGGCTTCTTTTTCTCCGGTTGCTTTTTTTCTTCCTTCTTGGCTTGAGCAGGGGCCTGCTCCGCAATATCCAGCTCAAGAGGGCTGCTTGGCTCTAGGGTCAGGGAGGCCATGATTAGCCATGCCTGTTCCTGGGTGGACAGGTATTTCTCCTGAGCAAACAGGCGAGTCAGCTCCTGCCAAGCCGGGGCCGGATCGACTTCCTTGATCCCGGATTCAGCCATGATATGGATGATGCCTGCCAGATTACGGAGACGAGATCCATAATTCCGCCAGCTGGAAGCAGGATCGCCGTTTGCCCTCTCCATAGCCGCCTTGAGACCCTTGATTGCCCGACTTCGATCTCCTAACAGGGCCAGGGCTCCGGCAAGCTGGGCCTGAGCCAGCGGTGAGGGGATCTTCTTGAACCAGGTATCAAAAAGATAGCGGGCATCCTCGTGCCTGCCCTGTCCGGTTCGTGCCAATACCCAATGGGCATAGGCCAGGGGAGCCAGTTGCTGCACCTGGGGATTATTGGCGTTCTTGACCTGATCAATCAGCCATTGCATCCCCTTTCTATAAAAATACTCCGGTACCACATAGCCCTTTTCCTGGGCCCGACTGAGAAAATCCAGGGCATAGGCGGAAAGCAGGGCGGAACGCTGCCGCTGTCCGACCAGAGGGAGAAACTGCCCTCACCCAATTGTTTTTGGAGGATGCGGTCAATGGCCTTCTGGACTCTGCCC